>JAJQBM010000001.1 GCA_021203285.1 Clostridiales bacterium
CTCCTTTGACACTGGATGAAAACGGAAACGGGACCTTCAAAGATTATGTGATGCGTATTATTCTGGATTCCGCACAGAGAGCGATTGACGGAGGCATTGATGTCTCAGAGAAGGCATGGCTGACAATAGAGAACGGGAAAGCGGCGGATATGGATTTTGACAGCTATGTCCGTGAAATCACCCGGATGAAGGCAGCACAGGCGTTTGATGACCTGACGATGGACAGCCCGGAAAATGATCTCTTTGGTACAAGGACAGAGGCTTGCCGTCATTTTACTGCTTACAGCCAGACTCACAGCCAGGCATCGGGGATATGTGCGGACGAACAGATTGTAAAATTGATGAATCCCATGTATTATATTGATGATGCCCGGGCAACAAAGGCGCGTTACTGGCGGATTCGCCACGGTGAGTGTGACAGGGATACTTCTCTGGCCATTTCAGCGATGCTTGCAGCGAAGCTTAACAATGCAGGGTATCCGGTGGATTACCATTCTCCGTGGGATACACCGCATGCCGAGATTATGATCTGGATGAATTGTTTGCGTGGATTGATGAAATATGCGCTTCGCCGGAAACAGCCGCAGTGCGGTAACGGCGGGGGCGGGGAATGACAAGGATTTAAAGGAGAAAATAAGTGACACAGTATTATCTTGCAATCGATATCGGTGCCTCCAGCGGCCGCCATATTCTGGGGCATTTGGAGGACGGGAAGATGATTCTGGAAGAAATCTACCGCTTTCCGAACGGGATGACAGATCGGAACGGGAGAAGAATCTGGGATATCGGCCGCCTTTTTGAGGAAGCAAAAACCGGCATGAAGAAGTGTGCCGAATCGGGGAAGATCCCGGTCAGTGTCGGCATCGATACATGGGCGGTGGATTTCGTTTTGCTTGGGAGAGACGGCACACGGATTACGGATGCGGTGGCTTACCGTGACAGCCGGACAGAGGGGATGGACGAGAAGGTTTACGCGCACATTCCAGAGACGGAGCTCTACGCCCGCACCGGCATCCAGAAGCAGCCGTTTAACACGATCTATCAGATGATGGCCATGCGGGAGCAGGAACCGGAGCTTTTGGCGGAGGCGGAGACTTTTCTCATGATTCCGGATTACCTTCACTATCTGCTCACCGGCGTGAAGGCGGCGGAGTATACGAATGCTTCCTCCACGCAGATGGTGAGTCCGGAGACGAAGCAGTGGGATAAGGAGCTGATCCGGCGGCTGGGATATCCGGAGGAGATTTTTCCTGAAATCGCCGTGCCGGGTACCTGTCTGGGAACGCTGACGGCGGAAATGCAGTCTGAGATCGGTTACAACTGCCGGGTGATCCTGCCGTGTACCCATGACACAGGCTCGGCTGTGCTGGCGGTTCCGGCCGGGAAGGATGAGGATGCCCTGTATATCAGCTCCGGCACATGGTCGCTGATGGGGACGGAGCTTTTGGCTGCGGACTGTTCTCCGGAGGCACAGAGGCACAACTTTACCAACGAGGGCGGCTACGATTACCGTTTCCGCTTCCTGAAAAATATCATGGGTCTGTGGATGATCCAGTCTGTAAAAAAGGAGATCGGCGCGGAGTTGTCTTTCGGAGAGATCTGTGAGATGGCGTCCGGGGAAGCGATCGCGTCGAGGGTGGACTGCAATGACAGCCGTTTCCTCGCACCGGCGAACATGACGGCTGAGGTGCAGGCAGCCTGCAGAGAAACCGGGCAGGAGGTACCGGAGGGGATTGCACAGGTGGCGTCCGTCGTTTGCAATAGTCTTGCGGAGTGCTACGGTGCGACCTGCCGGGAGGTGGAGGCGCTGACCGGAAAGGCTTATGATAAAATCCGTATCGTGGGAGGCGGCGCAAACGCGGCGTACTTAAATGAGCTGACGGCGAAAGCCTCCGGGAAGACGGTTTATGCCGGCCCCACGGAGGGAACCGCCATCGGGAACCTCGCCGCGCAGATGATTGCGTTCGGGGAGCTGGAGGATATCGGGGATGCGAGCGCCTGCATCGGGCGGTCTTTTCCGATTCAAATTTATCAATAGATGATGTGAGAAAGCAATTTCAAGAAGAGGAGGAAATATATGAACAGATATGACGGCGCAAAGGAAATATACGCGAAAGCAGGGGTGGACACGGACGCAGCCATCGCAAAGCTGAAGGAGATTCCGGTCTCTCTGCACTGCTGGCAGGGGGATGATGTCATCGGCTTTGACCATGACGGCCCGCTGACCGGCGGCATCCAGACCACGGGAAATTATCCGGGACGGGCGACCACGCCGGAGCAGCTGATGTCCGACATCGACGAGGTGATAAAGGTCACCCCTGGCATGAAAAAGATCAATGTTCACGCCAGCTATGCTATTTTTGAGGACGGCTATGTGAACCGGGACAAGCTGGAGCCGAAGCATTTTCAGAAATGGGTGGATTTCGCAAAGGAGCGGGGCATGGGTCTGGATTTCAATCCGACCTTTTTCTCCCATCCGATTATGAAGGATGGCCTGACACTTTCCAGCCCGGATGAGGAGACGCGGAGGTTCTGGATCAATCACGGCAAAGCCTGCATCCGCATTTCCCAGTATTTTGCGGAGCAGACGGGGATTCCCTGCGTGATGAACATCTGGACCGGGGATGGCGCGAAGGATGTCCCGGCAGACCGCCTCGGCCCGCGGGAACGCTATAAGGATTCCATTGAGCAGATCATCGCCGAGCCGCATGACCCGGCGCTGGTAAAGCCCTGCGTGGAGTCCAAGGTGTTCGGAATCGGCGTGGAATCCTATACGGTGGGCAGCGGTGAGTTTTCCTTAAGCTTTGCGGCGACCCATGAGGGCTGCATCCCGCTGATGGACAACGGACACTATCACCCGACGGAGGTTGTCTCCGATAAGATTCCAGCGCTGCTGGCGTTTTTCCCGGAGATCGCGCTTCACATCACCCGCCCGGTGCGGTGGGATTCCGACCATGTGGTTTTGTTTGACGATGAGACGAGAGAGATGGCGAAGGAGATCGTCCGCTGCGACGCGATCGGCCGCGTCCATATGGCATTGGACTACTTTGACGCGAGCATCAACCGGATCAGCGCATGGGCAGTCGGTTTCCGCAGCTGGCAGAAAGCGCTTCTGAATGCGCTGTGCATGCCCCACGAAGATTTAAAAAAGCTTCAGGATGCGGCAAACTGGACGGAGGCGATGGTGCGTCAGGAGCAGGTGAAGATGCTTCCGTTTGGGGATGTCTGGGAGGAATATTGCCGACAGTGCGGCACGGATGACGATACATGGTTTGACGAGGTGCTCCGCTACGAGCGGGATGTGCTGGCAAAGAGATAAGGATAGAAGAGGGAGAAAATCATGAGTGTTTTAGATGTAAAAGTAGTGAAGGACTATATTCGGATGTGCAGCGATACCGTCGGTCAGGGCTGGCATGAGAGAAACGGCGGGAATCTGACCTACCGCATGCGCCCGGAGGAGGTGGAGGTCTGCCGCCCTTATTTCAGGGCAGTACCCGGTGAGTGGGTCAATATGGGTGTGCAGGCGGAAAATCTGGCGGGAGAATATTTTATCTCCACCGGTAGCGGCAAATTTCTCCGGAACGTGGAGCTGGAGCCGCAGAATAATATCTGTATCGCCGAGCTCAACGGGACGGGAGACAGCTATCGCATCGTCTGGGGCCTGGAGGCGGGCGGCGTTCCCACCAGTGAATTTCCGACACACATGATGAACCATTCCGTCCGCAAGCGGGTGACGAACGGGGAGAACCGCATTATCTATCACGCACATCCGCCCTACATCATCGCACTGACCTATGTGCTTCCGCTGAAGGCGGAGGTTTTTACCCGGATGCTCTGGAAGAGTGCAACTGAGTGCTGTGTCGTTTTCCCGGACGGTGTGGGCGTTGTGCCGTGGATGGTTCCCGGCGGTACCGATATCGCGCGGGCGACCTGTGAGCAGATGGAGCGGTACGAGGCGGCGATCTGGGCATTTCACGGACTTTTTGTCTCCGGTACGAGCTTCGACATTGCTTTCGGCCTGATGCATACCATTGAGAAGGCAGCGCAGATTGCGAGTATCGCGCTGTCCGCCAGCCCGGATGGGAAAATCCGGCAGGTGATCACGGATGACAATCTGAGGACGATCGGAAAAGAGTTCGGTGTGACCCTGAATGAGGATGTGTTGAATTACAGGTCAGACGACCCGCTGTTTTTTTAGAATGCTCTGAATCGACGAAAAACGGTTGCAAAACTTCCTGTTTTATGCGAAAGTAAGAAAAACGATTTCAGAGAGCAGGGGGAAGGACAATATGAAACTGAGAAAACGGGGATATGTCGGCACAACATCGACGGATGTCACGGAGCGGGAAGTAAAAAACGCGGCGTTGGTGCGCCGTGCGGCTGCGGAGGGCTTTGTACTGCTGAAGAATGAGGGCAGTCTGCTTCCACTGAAAAAGGGGAGCCGTATCGGGCTGTACGGCGCGGGTGCGGTCCGGACTGTGAAGGGCGGTACCGGTTCCGGTGATGTGAATAACCGTGCGAGTGTCAGTATCGCGGAGGGATTGGCTGCTGCAGGGTTCGATGTGACAAAACCCGGTCTGGACTGGCTGGCGGCTTACGAGGACTGCTACCGCAAGGCGCGGGAGAGCTGGAAGGCCGGGATTTTGAGCAAGGCGAAGGAAGGGATGGATTTCTTCACGGCGTATTCCACATCCCCCTTCGCGGTTCCCTGCGGAGACCCCATCGATGAGGCGGCGGCGCGGACGGACGGTGCGGACACAGCCATCTTCGTTTTGTCGCGGATCGCGGGGGAGAATGCGGACCGGCACGACACACCGGGGGATTATTATGTGAGCGAGGAGGAGCGGAGGCTTCTCCGGCAGATCTGCGCGGCATATGAGAAGGTGATTCTGGTCATCAATACCGGCGGCCTGATGGATCTGGCTTTCGTCGATGAACTGCCCAATATTGCGGCGATTCTGCAGTTTGTTCAGGCGGGGCAGGAGGGCGGCAATGCGCTCGCGGATGTTCTGACCGGCGATGTGACGCCGTCCGGAAAGATGACCGACACATGGGCGCTGGATTACCATGATTATCCGAATGCGGATTTCTTCAGCTTCAAGAGCGGCGATCTCTATAAGGAAGAGTACAAAGAGGGCATCTATGTCGGCTACCGGTATTTTGACACCTTTGACATACCGGTGCGGTACTGCTTCGGCTATGGATTGTCCTACACGGATTTTGAAATCAGTACCGGCGCGGTTTCGGTGCGGGGAACAGAGGGTCTGCGCCCCGTAGTGACGGTGGCGGTTTCCGTAAAAAATACCGGAGACCGCAGCGGAAAGGAAGTAGTGCAGATCTATGCGTCCTGCCCGCAGGGAGCTTTGCCGAAAGAGTATCGCCGGCTGGCGGCGTTCGCAAAGACCGGGCTGCTCGCACCGGGAGCATCGCAGCAGATGGAGATTTCCTTCCCGCTGTATCAGTTGGCTTCCTATTTTGAGAAGGAGGCCGCGTGGATGCTGGAGGGCGGCCGCTACGGCATCTGGGTCGGGAATTCTCTGGATGACGCCAAGCTTGTCGCCACATTGACGCTGGATGAGACGGCGAAGCTGGTGCAGTGTGAGAACATCTGCCCGTTGCGGGAGTCTCTGGAGGAGATCGCGCCCGACAAAAAACGCGTTCTTGCAAAGGAGGCGGCATGGCAGGCAGAGGCTAGAGAAAAGGAGCTGCCGGATGTTGCAATATCGGCGGATGATTTAAAGACAGAAATCGTGGCATATGAGGAGCTGGAGGATCACTATCCGGGGAAAGCCGGAGAGATCGTGGACAGCCTTTCCGTGGACCAGCTAGTCGCGCTGGCGACCGGCGACCCGGCGAGAGACCAGATGGAGTCGGCCCTCGGCTCCGCGGGACAGACGGTGCCGGGCGCGGCGGCGGAGACCGTGAACGCACTGGCCGGGGAACCGTGGGATGTGGCAAGCATTGTCCTTGCGGACGGACCGGCAGGCCTGCGGCTTCGCCAGACCTATGAGGTCCGGGAGGACGGAAGCATTGATGCGGGAGATTTTTTGAGCGGCTTTGAGAACGGATTTTTTGCGGAGCCGAAGGAAGCGGAGGGAACCGTGTACTATCAGTATTGCACGGCGATTCCGGTGGGAACACTGCTGGCGCAGACATGGGATACCGGACTGGTAAAAGAGCTCGGAGAGATGGTTGCCGGGGAGATGAATGAGTTTGAGGTCTCCCTCTGGCTGGCGCCGGGGATGTGCATTCACCGCAACCCGCTCTGCGGCAGGAATTTTGAGTATTTCTCCGAGGATCCGCTGCTGACCGGGATGATGGCGTCTGCCATGACGATGGGCGTCCAGCGCGTGCCGGGATGCGGGACGACGATCAAGCATTTCTGCTGCAATAATCAGGAGGACAATCGGATGGGCTCGGATTCCGTGCTTTCCGAGCGGGCGCTTCGGGAGATCTACCTGAAGGGATTTGAGATCGCGGTGAAGGACGCGCAGCCGATGTCGATCATGACCTCCTACAATCTGGTCAACGGCGTCCACGCGGCGAACTGCTATGACATCTGCACAAAGGCAACGCGCAGCGAGTGGGGATTTGCCGGGGCGATTATGACGGACTGGACGACGACCACCAATTCCACTGCCGGGGAGTGCAGCGCGGCGGGATGTATGCGGGCCGGCAATGACATGGTGATGCCGGGCGATCGGCGTGACCATGAGAGCATCCGCCGGGCGCTGGATGACGGGACACTGGATCTGCGCGAACTGAAACACTGTGTTTTCCACACGGTTCGCCTGATCCTCCAGACAAACCAGTACGAGGATGCGGTGCCGTATCCGGAGCAGTTTGACGGCCTTGATTCTTACCTGACCGTTTGTGCGGCGGAGTGAGTTAAAAAATTAAGATGAAATTAATATTTTTCCTGCACGGAAGGTGTTGACATTTTGTTACAGAACTATTACGATGCTGTAATGAATCGCGACGGATTGGGGAAAAAAGTTGCGGTGAAATACCTTTTCGGAGGGAAGTATGTATCCGGATTTTGCATATTGGGTTTTCAAAAGTGCGGCACGACCACCCTGTACGAGCTGTTCCATCAGAATCCGCAGATCGCGCTGTGCAGGGATGTCAAGGAGCCGATGTATTACCGCGTCCAGATGATAAGCATTCTCGGCAGAGGAAAGGTTTATTACAAAAAGCGGTATTTCGGCCATATTGAGGAGGACGACCCGAGGATTCGCGGCGAGATCAATGCCGGACTGACTTTTAACGGCTGTGCGGCGAAACTTTGGCGGAACCTTTCGCCGGACACGAAGATGATTTTCATGCTCCGCAACCCGGTGGAGCGAAGCTATTCCGCCTACAAGTATTTTCTCGCCAGAGGGTTTCTTCCGACGGACGTGGTGGAGACGGATCTTGCGCTTGGGCACGCGAAGGGGTTTGACCACTATGTACATACGGTGCTGGATTCACCGAAATGCCGCGTGGAGATTATGGACAAACGCCTGAAATATCTGGTTTTTTCCCAGAGCAATTATGCGGCCTGCGTGGAGGAGTACCTTGACGGTTTTGACAGGGCAAACATGAGGTTTGTGATTTTTGAGGAGTTTGTCCGCGATCAGCACCGGGCCTGCCGGGAACTGTATGATTTTCTCGGCGTGGAAGATTCCCCTGATATCCGCTATGGCCTGAAGATCAACTGCGGAAACGAGCGGACGGTCTCCGCGAAAAAGGCGCACCGCCTGCTGGTCGCGAAGGGCGTATATTATGCTTTTTATGGCTTCCTCGCAATGCCTCACTGGGCGCCGGGGCTGTACCACCGGTTTTACAGACACTATGAGAAGGTTCGCGGCTCTGCGATGGTTCTGGATACGGATACGGAGAAGCTCTTGCCCGAGACGCGGGTCTTTCTGGAGAGATACTTTGACGAGGATGTCCGGCGGACGGAGGAGATCACCGGGCGGCCGCTTCGGGAGATATGGCACTGGGGCAGGGAAAGGATGTAATTTAGAAAAAATTAAGGAAGAAGAGATTAAAATGTTAGTTTCTGTATTGTTTGCTGCGGCGGCAGTTATCGTCGGAACAGCGGTCCTGACCCGGATCCTGATGAAGGCAGTCGTACTCGGAATGGTGGAGACCCATCAGATCTGGGACAGTCTGGAGACGGATGAACATATGGCAGCGGATCTGTGATATATACCGCAGATGAACAGGACCATTTACTTGAGAGGTATTGAGAGGCGGGCCATCCCGAAGAACCGGGATAGCTTTTCTTTGTCACATAAAAAACTATGTCAGGACAAAAGAGTAAAAACGACTTGTCAGAAGCATCGGACAAGTATATGATAGAAAGCGCCTAAATTTTGGGCGGGTTTCCCGCTAACGGGGATCCCCTTATAATGGTA
>JAJQBM010000099.1 GCA_021203285.1 Clostridiales bacterium
GATCCTGCACAGCAAGTCTTTTCGCCGGCTGAAGGATAAGACACAGGTCTTCCTGTCTCCCAGAGGGGATCATTACCGCACGCGGCTGACGCATGTGCTGGAGGTGTCCCAGAATGCCAGAACCATTGCCAAGGCGCTCCGCCTGAATGAGGATCTGGTGGAGGCTGTCGCGCTGGGGCACGATCTGGGACACACGCCGTTCGGACATGCCGGGGAGCGGACGCTCGACCGGCTCTGTGAGGGCGGATTCCGGCATAATGTACAGAGTGTCCGCATCGTGGAGAAGCTGGAGAAGGACGGGGAGGGGCTGAATCTGACATGGGAGGTCCGGGACGGCATCCTGAACCACAAGACCAGCGGGACACCTTCCACCCTTCAGGGAAAATCGTCCGCCTGTCGGACAAGATTGCCTACATAAACCACGATATCGACGATGCCATCCGAGCCCATGTGATGGGGGAGGAGGATATTCCACCTGCACTGCGGCAGGTTCTCGGTTTCTCGACGAGGGAGCGCCTGAACACGCTGATCCACGATATTATCACGACTAGTCAGAATCAAAATGATATCCGCATGTCCGGTGAGGTGGAGCGCGCCATGAATGAGCTGCGCGCCTTTATGTTTGCCCATGTTTATACCAACCCCGTCGCGAAGGGGGAGGAGGACCGGGCGGAGGGCCTGCTGGAGCGTCTGTTTACCTATTATATGGAGCATCCGGAGGAGATTTCCCGGACAAACTACCATATGCTGGAGATGGGCGAGCCGAAGGATCGGATTATCTGTGACTACATTGCCGGTATGACAGACCAGTACGCGATCGCGAAGTACAATGAGATTTTTCTGCCCAAACAGTGGCAGGTTTATTAAAAGGGCACAGGAGGGAGGGACCGCCATGGCATTTTATTCGGACGAGATCATTGAGGAGGTCCGTTCACGCAATGATATTGTGGATGTGATTTCCGGATATGTGCGCCTGCAGAAAAAGGGCAGCACGTATTTCGGGCTCTGTCCGTTTCACAATGAAAAGACGCCGTCCTTCTCCGTGTCGCAGAATAAACAGATGTATTACTGCTTCGGCTGCGGCGCCGGGGGAAATGTCCTGACTTTCGTCATGCAGTATGAGAATTTCACGTTTCAGGAGGCAATGCAGAGCCTGGCGGACCGGGCTGGCATCACGCTGCCGAAGCGGGAGATGACCGAGGCGCAGCGGCGCGAGGCGGACCGGCACACAAAGATTCTGGAAATCAACAAGGTCGCGGCGGAGTATTTTTACCGCCTTCTTCGGAGCCCACAGGGCAGGCATGCGCTGGCATATTTTGAGAAGCGTGAGCTGACGGCCGGGACGATGCAGCATTTCGGCCTCGGCTATTCCAACAAATACAGCAATGACCTGTACCAGTATCTGAAGAAAAAGGGATACTCCGATGAACTCTTAAAATACAGCGGCCTGGTCACGATCGATGAGGCCAGAGGCGGGTATGACAAGTTCTGGAACCGGGCCATGTTCCCCATCATGGACGCAAGCCACCGGGTCATCGGCTTCGGCGGGAGAGTGATGGGCGACGGGGAGCCGAAGTACCTGAACTCTCCGGAGACCATTGTCTTCGATAAGAGCCGCAACCTCTACGGGCTGAACTTTGCCAGAGCGTCACGGCGGCAGGGGATTCTGCTCTGCGAAGGGTATATGGATGTCATTACACTCCATCAGGCGGGGTTTGACAATGCGGTTGCGGCGCTGGGGACGGCCTTTACGCCCGGACATGCCGCTCTGCTGAAACGCTACACAAAGGAGGTTTACCTGACCTTTGACAGTGACGGCGCGGGGATCCGGGCGGCGCTGCGCGCGATCCCGATTCTGAAAGAGGCGGGGCTGTCTGCGAAGGTGATCGATATGCAGCCCTATAAGGATCCGGACGAGTTTATCAAGGCGCTCGGCGCCGAGGCGTATCAGGAGCGGATTGATGCCGCGGAGAACAGCTTTCTCTTCGAAATCCGCATGCTGGAGCGCGACTATGACCTCTCGGATCCGGAGAGCAAGACGGCGTTTTTCCGAAAGGTCGCCGAGCGCCTGCTGGAGTTTCGGGAGCCGCTGGAGCGGGAGAACTACATTGAGGCGGTGACGAGATGGTACGGGATCGGCTTCGACCAGCTTCGGTCCATGGTCAACCGCGCGGGCGCCCGGGGCGGCATCGCGGCGGAGCGGAAACCGTTGAAGTCCGGTGTCCATGAGAATAAAAAGAAAGAGGACGGGATGAAAAAGTCCCAGCGCCTGCTGCTGACGTGGCTGGTCGAGGACCCCGCGCTGTTTGACCGGATCGGGCAGTATATCGGCCCGGAGGATTTCACGGAGGAGTTTTATCGGCAGACCGCGCAGATTGTGTTTGACCAGCATGCCCGCGGGGAGATCAATCCGGCGCAGATTATCAGCCTTTTCCCCGACGAGGAGCAGCAGCGGGAGATCGCACAGATTTTTCACGCGAGAATCGGACCGGTGGAGGAGGCCGCGGAGCGGGAGAAGGCATTGAACGAGACGGTGCGCCGGGTAAAGCCAAACAGCATCGAACACCGATCCAAATGTCTGGATCCCACGGATGTGGCCGGTTTGCAGAAAATCATTGAGGATAGGAAAAGCCTGGCAAAATTGCATATTTCTATAGATTGAGGAAACAATGATACTATTCTGATTTCAAATACTTTGGAAGGACGGAGAAAATGGCGAAAAAAAACGATCAGAAGACGAAGGAAAACACAGAGAACACGATGGAAGCGCTCCAGAAAAAGCTGCCGGAGCTGCTCAAGATGGCGAAGAAAAAGAAAAATATACTGGAGTATCAGGAGGTCAGCGACTTTTTCAAGGATTTCAACCTGAGCTCGGAGCAGATCGACCGGATTCTGGACTATCTTGAGGCAAACCATGTGGACGTCCTGCACATGGCGGAGGATGACGACGAGATTCTCATTGATGATGGGGACAATGAGGCGGATGCCGATGCGGAAAAGATCGACCTGACGGTGCCGGATGGCGTCAGTCTGGAGGATCCGGTCCGCATGTACTTAAAGGAGATCGGCAAGGTGCCTCTTCTGACCGCGGAGGAGGAGATTACTCTGGCGAAGGCGATGGAGGATGGGGCGGTTGCCTCCGAGAAAATCGAGATACTGAAGTCGCGTCTGGAGGAGACAGAGGACGAGGCGGAGCGCGCGGAGATTGAGGAGGAAATCCGCGCTCAGACCGTGATTGCCGATGAGGGCGCCGATGCCAAAAAGAGCCTCGCGGAGGCCAACCTGCGTCTTGTGGTCAGCATTGCAAAGCGCTATGTGGGGCGCGGCATGCTTTTCCTTGATCTGATTCAGGAGGGGAATCTCGGCCTGATCAAGGCAGTGGAGAAGTTCGATTACCGGAAAGGATATAAATTCAGCACTTACGCCACATGGTGGATTCGTCAGGCGATCACGCGCGCCATCGCGGATCAGGCCCGGACCATCCGGATCCCGGTTCACATGGTGGAGACGATCAACAAGCTGGTCCGCGTTTCCAGACAGCTCCTGCAGGAGCTGGGGCGCGAACCGACGCCGGAGGAGATCGCGGAGGAGATGAATATGCCGGTGGAGCGGGTGCGCGAGATCCTGAAGATTTCTCAGGAGCCGGTCTCTCTGGAGACACCGATCGGCGAGGAGGAGGACAGCCATCTCGGCGATTTCCTTCCGGATGAAAATGTGCCGACCCCCGCGGATGCGGCGGCCCTCACGCTTTTGAAGGAGCAGCTGGTGGAGGTGCTCGGCACGCTGACGGAGCGCGAGCAGAAGGTGTTGCGCCTGCGCTTCGGCCTGGATGACGGCCGCGCGCGCACGCTGGAGGAGGTCGGAAAAGAGTTTAATGTTACCCGTGAGCGCATCCGCCAGATCGAGGCGAAAGCGCTGCGGAAGCTGCGCCATCCTTCGCGCAGCAGGAAGCTCAGGGATTATCTGGACTGATTGTCCGGGGAGGAATACTTTGGAAAAATGCGATTCTTCTGCCGGAGGAAAAATAAAATTATCCCGCCGTTTGCTTGCGCTGGCGGGCATGGTGACTTCCGGGAACCGTCTGGCGGACATCGGCACGGATCACGGCTACATACCCATATTTCTCTGTCAGACGGGAGTGATTCCGTCCGCCATCGCCATGGATGTGCGGGAGGGACCGCTCTCCCGGGCTGAGGCGCATATCCGGGAATGCGGATTGGAGGATCGGATCCGGATCCGCCTTTCCGACGGCATGGAGCAGCTTGGAGATGGGGAGGCGGACACGGTTCTCATTGCCGGTATGGGCGGCCGCCTGATGCACCGCATCCTTTCTGCAAAACCGGTTCCGGCCGGTGTGACGGAGCTGATTTTGCAGCCGCAGTCTGATGCCGCCCTGATCCGCCGGTGGATTCGGGAAAACGGATTTCGCATTGCGGATGAGGATATGATTGAGGAGGATGGAAAATATTATCCCATGATGAAGGCCCTGCGGCAGAGCCCCTGCGGGGATGACGATCCAATTCCCGCCGATCCCGGTGAATCCGATGGGCTCCGCTCCTTTTCCGACATTGAAAGGCAGGAGATGGAGGATGCCTTCGGACCGGTGCTGCTCGCGGCGCATCACCCGGTATTGAAACAGTGGCTGGAAAAAGAACTGGATACTACAGAAAAAATACTGGAGAAATTGGAAGAAAATAACAGCGCGAAAAATCAGTGCAGATTCAGAGAGCTTGCGGAAAAGAAACAACGGTTGCTTTCTGCCCTGAGCTGTTACCGATAACGTAAACTACAGGTGGATGGAGGTACTTTATGCCAATTTTAAAAATTCAGAACCGGGATCTGGAATATCCGGTCGGCACCCCTTTTCGGGAGATCTCCGATTCCTTTCAGAAGGACTATCCGGACGATATCATTCTGGTTCGATATCAGCACAACCTCTGCGAGCTTTTCAAGGAAGTGGAGGGGAACGGAGAGCTGGAGTTTGTCACAACGGCGGAAAAACCCGGCAGGAGTACATATCGGCGGACGGTGACATTTCTCATGGAGGCGGCCGCGCACCGGCTGTACGGCGGAGAGGAGTCTTCTCCGGACGGCGGGAACGCAGATTCGCAGATCCGTGTCATTGTCCAGCACTCCATCGGTCAGGGGTATTACTGCGAATTCCGTCAGGGAAATACCTGCCTTCCGGCGGACCCTTCGCGCATTCTCGCGTTAAAGGAAAAAATGCAGGAGATGGTTGCGCGCGACCTGCCGGTCACAAAGCGGTCGGTACGAACCCGGGACGCGGTTCGCTATTTTGAGGCTTGTCACCGGGAGGACAAGGCAAACCTTTTTCGTTATCGGCGGAATTCCCGCGTGAATATCTACGAGCTGGACGGCTACCGGGATTATTATTACGGATATCTGGCCTGTTCGACCGGCATCTGCAGATATTTCGACCTGATTCCGTATCAGAATGGGTTTATGCTGATGTTCCCGGACAAAGATACCCGCGCGGTGGCTGCGTTTCATCCGCTGGATAAGCTGTTCCGGACGATCGATGACGCCGCCGCATGGGGAGAGAGCATGGGCGTCCGCACGATCGGCGACTTAAACCGCGTGATCGCCGACGGCCGGATCCGGGATCTGGTTCAGGTGCAGGAGTCCTGGATGGAGCAGAAGATCGGGGAGATCGCGGAGCAGATCGTGGGAGATCTCCGCAGGAAAATCGTCCTCATTGCGGGGCCGTCCTCCTCCGGGAAGACGACATTCTCCCACCGGCTGTCGATTCAGTTGACGGCCCACGGCCTTCGCCCGCACCCGATCTCACTGGACGATTTTTATGTGAACCGGGAGGATACGCCGCTGGATGAAAACGGGGAGATGGATTTTGAGTGCCTGGAGGCGATCGACGTCCCGCTGCTCAACCGGTGCCTGGAGGATCTGCTGGACGGGAAAGCCATCACACTGCCGGTCTTTAATTTCCGGACCGGTCACCGGGAGTACCGCCCGCGGCCGCTGCAGATCCGGGACGGCGATGTGCTGGTGATCGAGGGCATCCACGGCCTGAATGAGAAGCTGACCAGCCGCCTTCCGCGGGAAAATAAGTTTAAAGTTTACATCAGTGCATTGACGCATTTAAATATTGACGCGCAGAACAATCTCTCCACGACGGATACCCGCCTGTTCCGCCGCCTGGTGCGGGACGCCAGAACGCGCAATACAACCGCGCGGGAGACGCTGGCGCGGTGGCCGTCGGTCGGCCGCGGGGAGGAGAAAAATATTTTTCCTTTCCAGGAAGAGGCGGATGTGATGTTCAATACGGCCTTGATTTATGAGCTGGGTGTGTTAAAATGTTACGCGGAACCCCTGCTGTTTTCCATAGACCGGGATTGTCCGGAGTATGAGGAGGCCAAACGGCTGCTGAAGATTCTGGATTATGTTCTTCCGGTTCCGGGGGAGAACATCGGCCCGAACTCGATTTTGCGGGAGTTTATGGGCGGGGGGATGTTTTCAAATCTAGGTGACTAATGTCACTGCTCATACGGGGCCTGCTATTATTTTCGCTACCGTGTGAACAGTGACCGTGAGTAAGACAGGTGATCGCGGCTGCAGGCGCCGAAAGGCCGCAGCTGAGGAAAGTCCGGGCTTCACAGGGCAGGATGCCGGATAACGTCCGGCGGAGGCGACTCCAGGGAAAGTGCAACAGAGAGATACCGCGTTAGTAATGAATCGCGTGGCGGCTCATTGCCAACGTAAGGGTGGAAAGGCAGTGTAAGAGACTACCGCCCGGGTGGCGACATCCGGGGCACATGTAAACCCCATCCGAAGCAAGACCGAAACGAAACGATGACGCGGCCCGCCAGTTTCAGGTAGGTTGCTCGAGGCGGCCGGCAACGGCCGTCCAAGACAGATGATCACTCAACGACATAACCCGGCTTATCGTTTTGCTCATGACTGTAAAAAGCGCCCTTGCGGCGCTTTTTCCTTTGTGATATCTTAGTAGCGGACGGATTTGGACGAAGGCTCCAAAAGATTAAATGTTTCTAAAAAGACGGCAGGATGGTTGACAGCCTTATTTCAAAGGGTAAAATAAAACCAGATATTTGAAGTGAGGTGTTGCTACTTATGAGAAACAGGCTGCAGGATTTTATGTACGGCCGTTACGGCAATGATCAGCTGAATCAGTTTCTTTCACTTGTCGCGCTGGTTTTGATCATTATCAATCTTTTTGTGAAAAACCAGATCCTCTGGATCGCGGTATTGATTTTTCTCGTTCTGACTTATTTCCGTATGCTTTCACGAAATACCGGGAAGCGCAGTGCGGAGAACGACCGTTTTCTGGATATCACATCCCGTTTTCGGAGAGGCGGAGGGTACGGCGGCCGGTCGCAGCAGCGCAGCTACCGCAGACCGACGGCAGAGGAGCGCAGGCGCGAGAGAGAGCAGAGGAAGTATTACCGCTTTTTCTATTGCCCGCACTGCAGCCAGAAGGTGCGCGTCCCGAAGGGAAAGGGCAGGATTGAGATCACCTGTCCGAAGTGCCGGACGACATTTGTGAAGAAATCATGAGGATGCAGCAGGAGCCTTTATGTTTGGATATATCTATGTAAACCGTAAAAGCTTATCCGAGGAGAACAAGCAGCAGTATCAGTCCTATTATTGCGGTCTCTGCCATGTTTTAAAGGAGAGGAGCGGCAGAAAGGGGCAGCTTCTGCTGAATTACGACATGTCATTTCTGGTCATTTTGCTGACGGGACTGTACGAGCTGCAAAATGAGGAGTATTGTTTTGTCTGTCCGCTTCATCCGGGCAAAAAGAAAACGGCGTATGTCAATGAGGCGACCCGGTATGCATCGGATATGAATATTCTTCTGTCCTACCATAATCTTGCGGATGACTGGAAGGATGACCGCAATCTCCCTAAGCATGTAATGTCGCAGATATTAAAGTGGGAGTACCGGCACATTGCCGCAAACTATCCGCGGCAGGCAAAGGCGCTCGAGCACTATGTGAGCCAGTTGGATATGTTGGAGATGAAGCGTGAGGAGAACATTGACGCGATTGCCGGGCTGACCGGTGAGATGTTCGGAGAGATTTTTGCGTGGAGAGACGATATCTGGTCGGATGAACTGCATTGTCTGGGATTTTATCTCGGAAAGTTTGTTTATCTGATGGACGCTTATGAGGATCTGGACCGGGACCGCCGCCGGAATGAGTACAACCCCTTCCAGAGCATGGCGCGGAAGAATCCGGAGGATTTCGAGACCCTGAGCAAGCTGATCCTGACCAGCATGATGTCCGAATGCTCCAAGTCCTTTGAGCGGCTGCCTGTGCTGCAGCACGCGGATATCATCCGGAATATCCTTTATTCCGGCGTGTGGTCCAGATA
>JAJQBM010000015.1 GCA_021203285.1 Clostridiales bacterium
GATAGAATCAAGAGGGAGGCGCATGACAGGGAAGTGAATGTTTTTGTAAACTTGTTAGAACACGGCTTTTCCGTGGAGGAGGCAAAGAATATTACAAGCAGCGGTGATGATATTGTAAGACAGGCGATTGCGCGAAGAAAACAGGAAAGCTGACAAGGGGATGACAAGGAAGTTGACAGGAAGATCGAAAATTTCTCTTGCAATCCGCCGTCTCCTGTGTTAAAATCGTTTCCAGTTATGGGCGTCGGACGGACGACCCTGAGTTTTTGCACGGGAGGTGTGTTTCGTGGATACGGTAGAACTGATCGTAAAGATTTTATTTATGATAATGAGCGTCGTGATGACAGTGATCGTTCTGATGCAGGAGGGCAAGGGCAACGGGCTCGGCTCCCTGTCCGGTTCCAATATCGACAGTTACTGGGGCAAGAATAAGGGACGTTCGATGGAGGGCGTGCTTGTGAAGACCACGAGGATTCTGCTGATCATTTTCCTCGCGGGTGCCGCAGCGATGAATATCGGAAGCTTTCAGTAATGATTGAGGAGTACACAAGAGGCTGTCGTGAGTATGCGGCAGCCTTTTACTGTCTCTGCATATTTTGTTTGAAATCCGTGATTTTTGGAGTATAATGGAAAAAGCAGAATTTGAAAAAAGAAAAAAAGTAATCTATGATTTTATCTGTGACGACCACTATAAGCCGATGAAGGTGAAGGAGATCGCCATCGTCCTGAATATTTCCCGTGAGCAGAGGAGCGATCTGCAGGAGGTTTTGGACGCGCTTCTCGCGGAGGGGAAGATTGAGGTTTCCGGACGAGGGAAGTACCGCAAGGGGAGAGAACACACGGCGACCGGCGTCTTTACCGCGAACGCGCGCGGCTTCGGCTTCGTGACGGTCGAGGGCGAGGAGGAGGACATCTTTATCGCGGAATCCCATCTGGGCGGCGCCATCCACGAGGATGTGGTGCAGATTGTCTATATTCCATCCAGCGGCAGGCGCCGGGAGGGGAAGGTCGTAAAGATTCTGGAGCATGGGCTAAAGACATTGGTCGGGACCTATGAACAGAGCAGCAAGAGCTACGGATTCGTCCGGCCGGACAACCCCCGGATCCGGATGGATGTCTTTGTCCCGGCGGAGTGCTCCCACGAAGCTGTGGACGGGCACAAGGTGGTCGTGGAGCTGACTGCCTACGGGGAGCACGGGCATAAGCCGGAGGGGCGGGTGATCGAGATTCTCGGACACCGGAACGATCCGAGGAAGGATATCCTCTCGCTGGTGCGGGCGTATGATCTCCCGACGGAGTTTCCGGAGAAGGTGCTGCATCAGGCGGAGCGGGCGGCAAAACCGGTCTCCGAGGCGGATCGGGCCGGACGGCTGGACCTTCGGGCGTGGCAGACCGTCACGATCGACGGGGAGGACGCGAAGGATCTGGACGACGCCGTGACGATCACGCGGACGGCGGACGGGTTTGAACTGGGCGTGCATATCGCCGATGTGACGAATTATGTGCAGGAGCACAGTGCGATGGATGCGGAGGCGCTTCGGCGCGGTACCAGCGTCTATCTGGTGGACCGTGTAATCCCTATGCTGCCCCATACACTTTCCAACGGCATCTGTTCGCTGAATCAGGGGGAGGATCGTCTGGCGCTTAGCTGTATGATGACGATTGACCGGAAGGGAAACATCACGGGGCACAGGATCGCGGAGTCGGTCATCCGTGTGGACCGCCGCATGACCTACACCGATGTGAACCGCATCATCACGCTGCGGGATGCGGAGGCGATGCGGGAGTATGCGGATTTTGTCCCCATGTTCTTTGATATGAAGGAGGCGGCGGAGCTTTTGCGGGCGAAACGGCGCAGGCGCGGTTCCATCGACTTTGATTTTCCGGAGACGAAGGTAGAGCTGGATGAGAGCGGTCGTCCCGTAAAGATTGCGCCTTACGAGCGCAACCCGGCGACCCGGATCATCGAGGATTTCATGCTGGCGGCAAACGAGACCGTGGCGGAGGACTATTTCTGGCAGGAGCTGCCTTTCGTCTACCGCACGCACGAGACGCCCGATGCGGAGAAAATTCGCCAGCTTGGCACTTTTATCAATAACTTCGGATTCCATATCCGGGTCGGGGCGGAGGAGATTCACCCGAAGGAGCTGCAGAAGCTGTTGGGACAGATTGAGGATTCACCGGCGGAGCCGTTGATTTCCCGGCTGACGCTTCGCTCCATGAAGCAGGCGCGCTACTTCGTGGAGTGCGTGGGGCATTTCGGACTGGCGGCGAAGTATTACTGCCATTTCACTTCACCCATCCGCCGTTACCCGGATCTGCAGATTCACCGCATCATCAAGGACAATCTGCGCGGGAGGATGTCTGAGGAGCGTCGGCAGCACTACGAGAAAATTCTTCCCAGCGTGGCAAAGCAGGCGAGCGAGCTGGAGCGTCGCGCCGATGAGGCAGAGCGCGAGACAATCAAGCTGAAAAAAGTGGAGTACATGGAGGAGCGGATCGGTCAGACCTTCGAGGGCGTGATCTCCGGCATCACCAAATACGGACTCTATGTGGAGCTTCCGAACACCGTTGAGGGACTCGTGCATGTCACAAGCCTGACCGACGACTATTATAACTATATCGAGGACAGCTACGAGATGGTCGGCGAGCACACCGGCCGGACATACCGGCTCGGGCAGACCGTGACCATCCGCGTGACCGGGACGGATCGATTGATGCGGACGATAGATTTTATTTTGACTTAGGCGGTATTGAAATATGGGAAAAGACACGATAAAATTGATTGCGAACAACAAAAAAGCCTACCACGATTATTTTATCGAGGAGACCTACGAGGCCGGGATCGCTCTCCACGGGACAGAGGTAAAGTCCGTTCGGATGGGCAAGTGCAGCGTGAAGGAATCCTTTATCCGGATCGAGCACGGCGAGGTGATCGCCTACGGCCTGCACATCAGCCCCTACGAGAAGGGAAACATTTTCAACCGGGATCCGATGCGGCCGAAAAAGCTTCTCCTCCACCGGCATGAGATTAACAAGATTGCCGGAAAGATCAAGGAGAAGGGCTACACGCTGGTGCCGCTGAAGGTTTACCTGAAGGGCAGCCTGATCAAGGTGGAGATCGGCCTGGCACGGGGCAAAAAGCTCTACGACAAGCGGCAGACCCTTGCGAAAAAGGACATGCAGCGCGAGGCGGAGAGAGAGTACAAACAGCGTTTTTAATAAGGAGGACAGTGTGATGGATAACAGCAGACTGATGCAACTGCGCGCGGAAATGAAGCAGCGCGGGATCGACGCGTATGTGGTGCCGACCGCAGATTTTCATGAATCGGAGTATGTGGGAGAGTATTTCCGGGCGAGGGAGTTCCTGACCGGGTTTACCGGATCCGCGGGGACCGCCGTGGTGACGGCGGACAAGGCGGGGCTCTGGACGGACGGACGGTATTTTATCCAGGCGGCGGCGCAGCTTGCCGGTTCCGGATTTGAACTGTATAAAATGGGCGAGGAGGGCGTGCCGGAGATTACAAAGTTTCTGGAGGACGAGCTCCCGCAGGGCGGCGTTCTGGGCTTTGACGGGCGCGTGGTCAACTGTCAGCTGGCTGAAAAGTTTGAGAAGGCGGCGGAGAAAAAGAACGGCAGCCTGTATGTGACGGAGGATCTGGTGGACCGGATCTGGGCCGACCGTCCGGCGATGGCCTGCACGAAAACATGGATTCTGACCGAGGAGTACAGCGGCGAGTCCGCTGTGTCCAAGTTAAACCGGATCCGGGAGAAGATGGCTGAGGAGAAGGCGGATTATCACATCGTCGCCTCCCTCTATGACATTGCGTGGATTTTAAACCTCCGCGCGGACGATATCGAGAATGTTCCGGTATTTCTTTCCTTTCTGCTGATTGAGAAGGAGACGGCGACCCTGTTTATCCAGCCGGAGGCGGTGGATGAGACCGTGACGGCGTATCTCGCGGACTGCGGCGTGACCGTTGATTCCTATTGGAATGTCTATGACGCGGTGACGAAGCTGCCGGGGAATGCCACCCTTCTGATGAACCGGAAGGTTGTGAATTACCGCATGGCCTCCGCTTTGCCGGAGCGTGTGACGGTGGTTGACAGGGACGACCCTTCGGAGCTGATGAAGGCGGTGAAAAATGAGACCGAGCTCGCCAACACCCGCAAGGCGCATTTGAGGGACGGCGTCGCCATGACGAAGTTCATGTACTGGCTGAAGACGAATGTCGGGAAGATTCCCATGGACGAGTACAGCGTGGGCTGCTATCTGGACAGTCTTCGCGCGCAGCAGGAGCATTTTCTTGATCTGAGCTTTGCGGATATCTGCGCCTACGGGCCGAACGCGGCGATGATGCACTATGAGGCCACGGCGGAGGAGAAGTCGGAGCTTCACCCGGAGGGGATGCTGCTGGTGGATTCCGGCGGACATTATCTGGAGGGGACGACGGACATCACCCGGACCTTTGTTCTGGGGCCGATCACGCCGAAGATGCGCCTCCACTATACGACGGTGCTCCGCTGCAATCTGGCGCTGGCGCATGTGAAGTTCCTCTACGGCTGCGGCGGCCTGCCCATGGATGTGGTCTGCCGGGGACCGCTGTGGGAGATGGGGCTGGATTACCGCTGCGGCACCGGGCACGGCGTGGGACATATCCTGAACGTCCACGAGGGGCCGAACGGCTTCCGTTACAAGATTGTTCCGGAGCGCAACGACAGCGGCCGCTTTGAGGCGGGTATGATCACCACGGATGAGCCGGGTGTTTATCTCGAGGGGGAGTACGGCATCCGCATCGAGAATGAGCTGATCTGTGTGAAGGATGAGAAAAACGAGTACGGCCAGTTCATGAAGTTTGAGAATATCACCTACTGCCCGATTGATCTGGACGGCGTTGACCCGGAGCTGATGTCGGCGCGGGAGAAACAGCAGTTGAACGATTACCACAAGACGGTTTACGAGAAGATCGCGCCGTTCCTGACAGATGAGGAGCGGGCGTGGCTTAAGGTATACACCAGAGCGATCTGAAACGGCATAAAATGTACGGCGAAATGGAGTAGGGTATGAAAAAATTAGTTCTGATCGACGGCCACAGTATTTTAAACCGGGCGTTTTTCGGCATTCCGGATCTCACAAACTCCGAGGGACTGCACACGAACGCAGTCTACGGTTTTTTAAATATCATGTTCAAGATTCTGGACGAGGAGAAGCCGGGCTATCTGACTGTGGCGTTTGATCGGAGCGAACCGACATTTCGCCATGAAATGTATGCGGACTACAAGGGCACCCGGAAGCCGATGGCGGAGGAGCTGCGCCAGCAGGTTCCGGTGATCAAGGACGTCCTGCACGCTATGCAGATCGTCACGGTGGAGAAGGCGGGCTATGAGGCGGACGACATTCTCGGCACGCTGGCCGCCCGTGCGGAGCGCGGGGGGATGGAGGTCAGCATCATTTCCGGGGACCGGGATCTTTTGCAGTTGGCGACGGATCGTGTGAAAATCCGCATTCCAAAAACGAAAAAGACCGGAACCGAGATCGAGGATTACAATGCAAAGGATGTTGCGGAGTGGTATCAGGTTACGCCGAAGGAGTTTATCGATGTCAAGGCGCTGATGGGAGACAGCTCGGACAACATTCCGGGCGTGCCGGGTATCGGCGAGAAGGGCGCGATGAACATTATCGCGAAGTACGGCAGCATCGAAAATGCCTACGCCCATGTGGACGAGATTACGCCGAAGCGGGCGCAGTCTGCGCTGACGGAGCACTATGACATGGCGCAACTGAGCAAAGAGCTGGCGACCATCGAGACGAATGCGCCGGTCGATTACGCGTTTGAGGCGGCGGCTGTGGGCGATTTTTACACGGAGGAGGCTTACCGCTGGTTTAAGCGGCTGGAGTTTAAGCAGATGCTGCTTCGCTTTGAAAACCGCCTGGAGGAGAACAATTCAGTGGAGGCTTCATTCCGGATTCTCACAAACTACGCGGAGGTGGAGCGGTTTTTTGCGGATTTTTCCGCGGAGCGGGCGGCGGTGGCGCTTCTTGAGGATGGACAATATCTGGTGGCCGCACCGGAGGCATATCGTCTCTACGGCGTGGCGGTCGCTTTTCAGCGCCCTACCGGAGAGGATGTCAAAGAAAGCAGTGTGGATGTAGTCTATATCCCCTGCACACAGGAGTTGCCGGTCGATGATCTGAATGAAAATTTACAGCGCCTTTGCGATTCCTGCGGGACGATTCTCACGCCGGACGCGAAAGCGCTTCTGAAGCATGTCAGTTTATCCGGGGAGCGGCAGGTGACGGATACGAGCCTGGCCGCGTACCTTTTAAATCCTCTGAAAAATGAATACGCTTACGACGATATCGCAAAGGATTATCTCGGGCAGATGATCCCCGCGCGGGCGGATCTTCTGGGAAAGCTGAAGCCGCAGAAGGCGGCGCAGGAGAGACCGGAGGCGCTGGCGAAGATGGCCTGTTACATGGCGTGGACCGCGCTGTGTGCAGCAAAGCCGCTGATGCAGGCGCTTGCGGATGCCGGGATGGAAAGCCTGTACCGCGAGGTGGAGCTGCCGTTGGTCTATGTTCTGGATTCCATGGAGAAGGAGGGCGTCTGCGTGGACGGCGAGGAGCTTCATGTCTACGGGGAACAGCTCGTGGGGCGGATCGCCGAGCTGGAGCAGAGTATCTACGAGGCGGCGGGGGAGGTTTTTAACATCAACTCTCCGAAGCAACTGGGCGTGATTTTGTTTGAAAAGCTGCACCTGCCGAACGGGAAAAAGACGAAGACCGGTTATTCCACGGCGGCGGATGTGCTGGAAAAGCTGGCGCCGGAGTATCCGATCGTCTCGGAGATTTTGGAGTACCGCCAGCTAACAAAATTAAAATCGACCTACGCCGAGGGACTTGGCGCCTGTATCGCGGCGGACGGGCGGATCCATACGACGTTTAACCAGACGATCACGGCGACGGGACGTTTGAGCAGCACGGAGCCGAACCTGCAGAATATTCCCATCCGCATGGAGCTGGGGCGGCTGATCCGCAAGGTTTTTATCCCGAAGGAGGGGTATGTTTTTCTCGATGCGGACTACTCCCAGATTGAGCTGCGCGTGCTGGCGCACATGTCGGAGGATCAGAATCTGATTGAGGCGTACCGCCATGCGGAGGATATTCACCGGATCACGGCATCGCAGGTTTTCCACACGCCGGTGGACGAGGTGACGCCCCTGCAGCGGCGCAACGCCAAAGCGGTGAACTTCGGCATTGTCTACGGCATCAGCTCCTTCGGGCTGAGTCAGGATTTGAGCATTTCCCGCAAAGAGGCGGAGGAGTATATCAAAAATTATTTTGCGACATTTCCCGGCATCAAGCGTTTTCTCGACCGGATGGTGGAGGATGCGAAGGAGAAGGGCTATGCTGTGACCATGTTCGGGCGGCGGCGGCCGGTGCCGGAGCTTTCCTCCGGAAACTTCATGCAGCGGCAGTTCGGGGAGCGGATCGCGATGAATTCTCCCATTCAGGGGACGGCGGCGGACATCATCAAGATTGCGATGATCCGGGTGTATCGGAGGCTGGAGTCGGAGGGATTAAAGTCCCGGCTGATTCTTCAGGTGCACGACGAGCTGCTGGTCGAGACGGCGGCGGATGAGGTCGAACAGGTGAAGGCGATCCTCTCGGAGGAGATGCGCAATGCGGCGGAGCTCTCCGTGGATCTGGAGGTGGATATGAACGCCGGGGAAAACTGGTTTGAGGCGCATTAAACCGTGTTTTGAATCAATCATAGGCGAATGACAGGGGAGAGCATATGCTTTTTATCGGAATCACCGGCGGAGTCGGAGCCGGAAAATCAGCCATTCTCAACTATATGAGAGAAAATTATCACTGCAGGGTCATGCTGGCGGACGAGATCGCCCATGACCTGATGGAGCCGGGAAGCGCCTGCTATGAAAAGCTTCGGATCTTGTTCGGCGCGGACGATGTCTGGGAGGCCGACGGGCGGTTTGACCGTGCAAAGCTGGCGGCGGTTCTTTTTTCGGATGAGAAAAAGCGCACGGCCTTAAACGGGATTGTCCATCCCGCGGTGAAGGAATACGTGATCGGGCAGTATCAGGCGGAGAAGGAGCGGGGAGAGCTGGATTTCCTTGTCATGGAGGCCGCACTTCTGATCGAGGAAAATTATGATGCGGTCTGTGATGAGCTGTGGTATATTTATACCTCAGAGGAGAACCGCAGGAAGCGGTTGAAGGAAAACCGCGGTTATTCGGACGCGAAGGTCGACAGCATTTTTGCAAGCCAGCTCTCCGAGGCGGTTTTTCGCGCACAC
>JAJQBM010000153.1 GCA_021203285.1 Clostridiales bacterium
CGCCTGTTTGGCGGGTTCTTTCTTTAAATGGTACTCATGTTTGAGTACTTACGTTAAATGACGAATACGGAGGCGGTCATAGATATATTTTAAGACAACCGGGGCAACGTTTCGAAAAAGTTGCCGTTAAAATATATCTATGGCCGCCTCCGCATTCTGCGCTATAGTATTTTTTCCTATTTTATCTTATGATATCCTTCAAATAGTCCACGTTCGGCATCGGATCGACGAACACATCGTCCTGTACCGATACGAGTGTCCGCCGTGTCGGCTGCAGCACATCTCCGATGATCTCACCTTCGGATGCCTCCCGGTACCAGAGCAGGCTGTCGGTCATCTCCCGGGCGATGTCGTCCTCTGAGTCGTAGGAAAAAGTTATCTCCAGCACCTCCGCAAGCTCAGCGAGAAGCTGCCAGTTGTTGAAGAGTACCTCCGGCTCCAGTGCGGCGTTTGTCGCCTGGAAGCGGCGCTCGGTATTGAGGTAAGTTCCCTCCGCGTGAATGGGAGCCGTCCCCGGCAGGATGACATCGGTGCAATCTGCAACCGGCGTCCGGTGTGTGTCGCTGACCGCAAGGAATTCTACATCCTTTACCAGTTCTTTCGGCGGATTCTCGCCCAGAATCAGCAGCGCTTTCACGCCCTCCATCGCCTCCGCACCGGCTGTAATGCCGAGCTGTGCCAGCCCTTGGCTGTTGTTTTTGGATTTCACCATCACGATGCCGTTCCGCGGGCCGCCGATGTGTCCGGCAAGCAGCGCGATATCCGCAAGCAGCGTGGCGCAGGATACCGAAACGACATTCTGCTGGAAGACGATCATGGCTTTCTTCGCACTCTGATACAGAGACGCGATCTGCGCCGCCTCGTCGGAGACAGTCACCGCATCCAGAGATGCCGCAAACTCTGCGTACCCGCCGATTCCGGCTTTTTCACAGGCGTCTGCCGCCGTTTTGTCCGCCACGCCCTTCGCAATCTGACGCAGGAAGTCCAGCGTGTTGTCCGTGTAGACTGCCTTTGTCACAAAGCTCATGTGATCCTGCTCATATCCGACCGAATTGATAAGAACCACCTTCGCACCGGCTTTCGCCGCGTTCATCAGCTTCACGCGCATCACCTGATTGGCCGGTGCGTCAAAGCCGACTGCCAGAATCACTTCCGTGCGCATCAGCTCCGCCAGCGTGTTCGGGGAGGCGTTCAGTCCGAGAACCGGCTCCATGCCGCAGGCGCGGTTGTTGAAGCTGAATATCTTCGCGCCCAGCGCATCCGCCACTTTTTTCGCCACATAAGCTTCCTCGTTGGTAAAGCGGTCGGAGACGGCAATCGCGACGGCATCGCTGCCGTATCTTCTCGCGGCCGACTCCATCGACTTTGCCGTGAGCATCAGGGCATCGTGATAATTCTCGGGGTCAAAGGCCTCCGCCGTCTTTCTCTCCATCGGTGCGTAGAGCCGGTTTTCCTCCTTCAGCGCGGAAGAGAATCCGAACTTTCCGCCGATGCAGAGCACACCCTCATTCACCGGACCCTCCGGATCCGGATTTGCCTTGACCGCGAGCGTGCCGCAGGTCATCGTCTTCTGCGCGCAGCCCATGGAGCAGAACCCGCAGATTGTATCGGTCTCCTCCGTCTGGAGCGGAATCTGTTTTTTCATCGGCAGGTGCTCCTGCAGCGCCCCGGTCGGGCAGACGCTGACACACTGGCCGCAGGAGATACATCCGGTCTCCTCCAGATGCTTGCCCATAGCCGGAAGCACGACCGTATCAAAGCCGCGGTCCACAAATCCCAGCGCGCCGACGCCCATGACCTCCTCACAGGCGCGGACGCAGAGTCCGCAGAGAATGCACTTATTCGGATCGCGCTCGATAAACGGATGCGGATCCTCAAACACGGTCTTTTTAACTTCACCGGCGATGCGGTCTGGCTTTACATCATACTGGTTGGCGAGAGCCACCAGCTTACACTCATAATAATCATGGCAGCCGCACTCTAAGCAGCGGGAGGCGTCCGCTCTCGCTTGCTCCTCGGTATAGCCCTTCACGACCTCGACAAAATTATCCTTCCGCGCTTCAGGGGAGAGCTGCTTCATCTTCGGGCGACACTGCCGTTCACGGTCCTCGAAGGTTTTCTCCGTGATGTCCGTCCGCTCCACGGTGTACTCCGGCCGGTAGGCGACGGTCTTGCCCGCCAGATAAGAATCCACTACCGCGCTGCCCTTTTTCGCGTCCGCGATGGACTCCACGGCGATGGAGATTTTGTCATTGCCGCAGTCGCCGCCCGCGAAAACGCCCGGAAGCTTCGTCATAAATGTCGTCTTATCGTAAACGATGCCGTTCTTAGGCGTAAACTCCACGCCGGTGATGCCCTCCGGATCCACCGCCTGGCCGATCGCAAGGATGACCATATCCACGTCAAGCTCCTCGGTGCATCCCTCAACGGGCTTCGGGGAGCGTCTGCCGCTGGCATCCGGCTCGCCCAGCTCCATCACCTGCAGGGTCATGGAGGCCACACGGCCGTCCGCGCCCGCGTGAATCTGCAAAGGGTTCGTCAGATTCTTAAAGATCACGCCCTCCTCCTCGGCTTCCTCGATCTCCACCATATCCGCCGGCATCTCATCCTTCGTGCGGCGGTACACATTGTATACTTTCTCCGCTCCGAGACGGACCGCACTTCGGCAGGCGTCCATCGCGGTGTTACCGCCGCCGACGATCGCCACGCGTTTCCCCATCTCGAAGGGCTCGTTGCGCTCGATCTTTCCAAGGAAATCGATGCCACCGATCACGCCGGGGGTATCCTCTCCCTCACAGCGGACGCCGGTCGATTTCCATGCGCCGATGCCGAGGCAGACCGCGTCATAATTTTTCCGGATGGAGTCAAAGCTGACATCCCGGCCCACCTTTGTGTTCGTGCGGATCTCCACACCCAGATCCCGGATTAGCTGCACTTCCTCCTCCAGAATCTCCTTGGGAAGACGGTACTCCGGAATGCCGTAGCGGAGCATGCCTCCGGCGTAAGGCATCGCCTCGAAGATCGTGACGGCATGTCCCTTCTGCCGCAGGAAATAGGCCATGGACAGGCCGTAAGGACCGCCGCCGATGATGGCCACTTTTTTCCCAGTATCCTCCTCGCAGTCCGGAAGATAGGACTCACCCATCCGGTCCGCATCCGCGGCAAACCGCTTCAGGTTCGCGATGGAGATGGGCTCATCGACCAGTCCGCGCCGGCATTTTTCCTCACAGGGATGTGGGCAGACACGCCCGATCGATGCCGGAAGCGGAATTTTTTCTTTAATTAATTCCAGCGCCTCCCGATAACGCCCCTCGGCGATCAGTCCCGTGTAGCCCTGACAGTCGGTCTCTGCCGGACATGCCTTCGCGCAGGGCGGGCGGCAGTCTCCCACATGGTTGGAGAGCAGCAGCTCCAGATTCGTCTTCCGGGACTCCTCGATGCGCGCACTCTTTGTGTGGATGATCATGTCGGGCGCAACCTCTGTGGCACAGGATTTTAAGAGCTTCGGATTGCCCTCCACCTCCACCATGCACAGGCCGCATGCGCCGTAAATCTCCATCCGCTCATCATAGCAGAGCGTCGGTATGTAAATATCATTCTCACGCGCCACCTGCAGGATCGTCTGACCCGGCAGCGCAGTCACTTCTTTTCCGTCAATATTGATTCTGTACTGTTTTACCATGGCCTGCCCCTCCTACTGTTTCTCGATCGCGCCGAAGCGGCAGTTTTCCATACATTTGCCGCACTTGATGCACTTTGCCGGGTCGATCGTATGCTGATTCTTCACGCTTCCGCTGATCGCATCCACCGGACATTGTCTCGCGCAGAGCGTACAGCCCACGCACTTGTCGGTGATGTGGTACGAGATCAGGGCTTTGCATGATTTCGCCGTACATTTATGGTTGTAAATATGATCCTCATACTCATTCCGGAAATAGCGCAGCGTCGTCAGCACCGGGTTCGGGGCCGTCTGTCCGAGGCCGCACATCGCGCCGTCGCGCACCTTGTTCGCCAGCTCCTCCAGAAGCTCAATGTCGCCGTCGCGCCCCTCTCCAGTCCTGATGAGCTCTAAGATCTCCAGCATCCGCTTCGTGCCCAGACTGCATTAATTAGACTTTCAGCAGGACTATTTCCGCGTGAAATCGAGGAAATACCGGGCCATGTCCACCATGCAGGTGTCCTCATCAATGACGATCATGCCGCCGGACCCGACGATAGCGCCCGTCTTGTTGATGTGCTCGTAGGAGACCGGTGTGTCGATCAGGGACGCCGGGATACATCCGCCGGAGGGACCGCCCATCTGCACCGCCTTGAACGGCCGGTCATTCTTGATGCCGCCGCCGGTCTTGTAGATGACATCCTTCAGCGTCAGACCCATGGGGACCTCCACCAGCCCGCCCTTCTTGATTTTTCCTGCCAGCGCAAAGACCTTTGTGCCGTTGCTCTGGTCCGTTCCGTAGGCGGCAAACGCTTCTCCGCCATTTCGGATGATCCACGCCACGTTTGCGTAGGTCTCGACATTATTGATATTCGTCGGCTTCTGCCAGTATCCCTTCTGTGCCGGGAAGGGCGGTTTCAGCCGCGGCATGCCGCGCTCGCCCTCCAGCGATGCGATGAGCGCTGTCTCCTCGCCGCAGACAAACGCACCGGCGCCGGCCTTGATGCGGATGTCAAAATCCCAGTCTGTGCCGAAAATCTTCTTTCCGAGGAAGCCCCGCTCCCTCGCCTGTCCCAACGCGATCTCCAGACGCTCGATAGCCAGCGGATACTCCGCGCGGACATAGATCACGCCCTCGCAGGCGCCCATGGCGTAGCCGCCGATGATCATGCCCTCCAACACCGCGTTCGGATCACCCTCCAGAACGCCCCGGTCCATAAACGCGCCCGGATCGCCCTCGTCAGCGTTGCAGACGATGTACTTTTCTTTTCCCTCGCTCTGCCGCGCCGCGTTCCACTTAAACCATGTCGGGAATCCCGCGCCGCCGCGGCCGCGCTGACCGGAGATTTTGATCTCCTCGATGACCTCCATCGGCGTCATCTCTGTCAAAACCTTCCGGGCGGCTTCGTAGCCGTCCTCCTCTATATACTCCTCAATCCGCTCCGGATTGATCAGGCCGCAGTTTTTCAGAACGATCCGGTTCTGACCCGCGAGGATCGCCGCATCCTCCGCGGAAATGGCGTTCTCCGTGTCAACCTCGCCGCCGATCAGATGCTTTTCCACAATCGACGAGACGTTGGCGGGCTGCACCTTCACATACCGCGCCGCAAGTGCGCCGTCGTCCCCGTAGATATCGACGATCGGCTCCAGATAACAGGTGCCGATGCACCCTGTCTTATCCAACACAACATTCGTGAGACCGCGGTCTGCGATCTGCCTCGCAAACTCCGCCTCTGTCTTTTTCGCGCCGCTGGCAATGCCGCAGCTTCCCTGTCCGATCACTACCTTCATGCCGGCACCTCCTCTCTGGAACGGATCTCATCCAGAATCTTCACCACGGAATCTTTTGTCAGATTGCCATAGGTCTCCTCCCCGTCCGCACTCTTTACCATCATGACGGGAGCCAAAGAACAGCAGCCGAGACATGCTACATTGTTCAGGGTGAAAATCCCGTCCTCCGTGGTCTCGCCGTCCGCGATGCCGAGGTACTCGCTGACTGCCTCCTGCACCCGGTCGGCGCCGTTGACATGACAGGCCGTCCCCTTGCACATCATAATGAGATATTTCCCGACGGGCGTCAGACGAAACTGTGCGTAAAATGTCGCCACGCCGTAGATCCGCGCCTGGCTAATGCCGGTTCTCGCCGATATGTACTCGATGGCTTCCTGTGACAGATATCCGTAAATATCCTGCGCCTGCTGCAGAATCGTAATCAGGCTGCCCGGCACCGAAGCGTATTTCTCCAGTGTCGGTGCGAGCAGGGTGAAGTCCTGTCCGGCACCCGGTGTCTTTTGTTGTGTGCTCATACTTATGTCCTCACTTTCGTAGCTGATATATTGTATACATCCGTCCGGCGGTTCTTCAGCAACGGGATCTGCATGCGAACCTCATCGGCATATCCGGGATCGATCTCGGCATAGATGCAGCACGGCTCATCGCCCGCCCGTGCGAGAATCCTGCCCCACGGGTCAACGATCATCGAATTCCCGTAAGCGTTCATGTTGTATTTCTCGCCCGTCTGGTTCGCGGCCACGATGTAAACGCCGTTCTCAATGGCTCTCGCCCGGATCAGCGCCTCCCAGTGCTCCTGCCCGGTCTCTCTGGTAAAACTGGAGGGCAGGAAAATCACCTTCGCCCCTCCCAGCGCCATAAGCCGAAACATCTCGCCGAATCGCAGATCATAACAGATGGCAAACCCCAGACAGCCGAGCTCGGTGTCGGTCAGAACGATCTCCTCCCCGGCCGTATTCAGAGCGGATTCCCGATAAGGCTTCCGCCCCGGAATCTCCACATCAAACATGTGCAGCTTACTGTATGTACAGCGGATATTTCCCTGCGGATCGATCAGCGCCAGCGTGTTTTTCGGGTTCTGCCCCTCCACGCGCTCCGGGAAGCTTCCGGTCACAATCCACAACCTGCTTTTCCCGCGCCTTTCGCGCGAAAAAACCGGTCGTCTCCCCGGGAATCGGCTCCGCCTGCTCCCGCGGACGGCGGCCCATATAGTTTACCGTCTCCGGAAACACCAGAAGCTTTGCGCCGTGGGCTGCCGCCTCGTCGACCATAGCCTCCGCCATTTTCAGATTTTCTGATTTGTCATCCCCGGAATCCATCTGGCAGATTGCAGTCCGATATTTCGTCATCGCTGTTCGCCTTTCCGTCCGGCGGCCGCCTCCGCGACATGCAGCGCGAGCACGCTGGTCGTCACCGCGCCGACGCCGCCCGGAACCGGGCTCCCCGCCCCGACCAGGGGTTGCACCTCGTCACGCGCCACCTCTACGCAGAGCTTTCCCTTTTTCTCGCTCCACCCGATGCCCACGTCGACGACCACCTGTCCGGCGCTCACATAATCCGCCGTGACACTCTCCAACTGTCCGGAGCAGGCGATGAGAATATCCGCCTGCCGGGCGACGGCCGGAACATCCGCCGTTTTGGTGTGGCAGATGGTCACCGTGGCATTCTCGTGCAGCAGCATCATAGACACCGGGCGTCCCACCACGAGGGAGCGGCCAATGACCGCCGCGCGTTTTCCCGCACAGTCGATATCGTAATAATGAAGGATCTCCATCGCCGCTTGCGCCGTGCAGGGCGGGAAGCCGACCTCCGTGTTCGTAAACACGCCGGTCAGCGAGGCATCCGTACATCCGTCCGCATCCTTGGCCGGACTTACCATCTGCCGCGCCCTCCGCTCATCCAACTGAGCGGGCAGCGGGCAGAACATCAGGATACCGTGGACACTCTCATCCTCGTTTAACGCCTGCAATGCGTCGAAAAAGGTGCTGCTGTCCACGTCGTCCGGAAAAACCACCTTACGGACCGCCACGCCGACGGAGGCGCACCGCTTCACGGCGCCGCGCTCGTAGGCAACGTCCTCAGAGCGCTCTCCCACGCGCAAAATCGCAAGGGTGGGCGTGATGCCGGCGGCTGCAAGTGTCTCTGTCTTCTTCTTTGTCTTTTCATTCAGGAAAGCGGCCACGGGGGCGCCCTTCAAAAGTGTTGCCATGTCTTACCTCTTGTGAGGGAGATTTTGAAACATGGGGTATTTTGACCGTGCTCAGAAACGAATTCAACCATGGCACAAAAAAGTGCCCTTCTTTGAATTGTTTCTTTTGCACGGGAGGGGTACTTTTTCAGGTTTCAAAATCTCCCATTTACGTTGTGAATCAAGTCACGTGAAAGAATACTCATGTCCGTATTTTCCGGGTGACAAAGTCATAAATTTGATCCGCGCGGCCCGTGTATTCTTCCAGCATGGCGTCGGCCTGTTTTTCAAGGTCTGCCGCATAGCTCCGGTCCTGCATGGATTTTGTGTTGATATAGATGTTGAGGGCCGCGCCCTGAAGTGCCGCTTTGCAGCAGGCTGCGCCGACCCCCGCGTCGGAGATGGCGATTCTGGAGCCCTGCGCGGCGAATCCCTCCATGAGCTCCACCGCACGGCAGAGCTTTCGCATCAGCTCCAGCGGTGCATCGCAG
>JAJQBM010000132.1 GCA_021203285.1 Clostridiales bacterium
GCTCGGAATCAAAAAAAAGACTTATTATTTTCCGACAGCGATCTCTGGATGCTGCTGATTCCGCTGATGATCGAGCAGATTTTAAATGCCCTGATGGGAACGGTGGATACCATGATGGTGAGCAATATGGGCAGTGCCGCGATCTCGGCGGTTTCTCTGGTGGATTCGATCAATAGCCTGATGCTTCAGGTGTTTCTGGCGCTGGCGGCAGGCGACACGATCGTCTGCTCCCAGTATCTGGGGAAAAAGGAGGAGGGTGAGTGCAACCGGGCGGCGCAGCAGGTCTTTCTGACGATGCTGGTGATCTCCGTTGTGATCACGGCGCTCTGTGTGGCGTTTCGCTATCCGCTGCTCCGGCTGGTATTCGGCCAGGTGGAGGCGGATGTGATGGAGGCGTCCCAGACCTACTTCCTTGTGACGGCCCTGTCTTATCCGTTTATCGCGCTTTTCAATGCGAACGCGGCTTTTTTCCGGGCGGAAGGGAACTCCCGCCTGCCCATGATCGTTTCGGTGATCTGTAATTTTATCAATATCGGAGGCAATGCGATCATGATCTTCGGCTTTGGCATGGGCGTTCTGGGAGCGGCGCTCTCGACACTCATTGCCCGCATCGTTATGCCAGTTGTCATGATCAGCCTGCAGCGGAGACCGAAGCAGGTGATCGTGATCCGGAATTATGCAAAAATCCGGCCGGAGATGGCGCTGATCGGGGTGATCCTCTCCGTCGGGATTCCGTCCGGCATTGAGAACGGGATGTTTCAGTTCGGTAAGCTGGCGATCCAGTCCACGGTGTCCACGCTGGGGACGACGGCGATCGCAGCGCAGGCGATGACAAATACGCTGGAATATTTAAACAGTGTGGCAGCCATCGGCGTCGGAATCGGGCTGATGACGGTTGTGGGACGTTGTATCGGCGCAGGGAAAAAGGATCAAGCGGTTTATTATATTATCAAGCTGATTGTGATCGCGGAGGTGACGGTGATTGTGACCTGTCTGCTGACTTATGGATTGACAAGGCCGGTTACGCGAATCGCCGGCATGGAGGCTGTCAGCGCCGATATGTGCTGCTTTATGATGAAGTGGATTGCGATTATAAAACCGTTTGTCTGGGCGATGGCCTTCATCCCGGCCTACGGCATGCGCGCGGCCGGGGATGTGAAGTTTTCCATGGTGGTATCCACCGTCAGTATGTGGGTCTGCCGTGTGGCGCTCTGTGTCTACCTCTGCCGTGTGCAGGGCTTCGGCCCGATCGCGGTCTGGATCGGGATGTTTACCGACTGGACTGTCCGGGGAATCGTCTTCGGCATCCGGTTTCGGAGTCAGAAGTGGCTGCACCATCAGGTGGTTTGACGGAGCAGAGTCTTATTTTGCGTGGTCGTCCTCTTTTTTTACAACCGGCGGCGGGTAGGGATAGAGCATCTGATAGGATTGCTCTTCGGCTTCCGTCAGCGGCGCGGAGGGAATTAGGCCGGTCTGGTCATTGACGGACGCGGATTTCCCCAGATAGTCATATTCGTCGCTACAGTCACAGCGCTTGTTTTTTTCAGACATAAAAATACTCCTTTCACAGTTTTGTGTTTAGTATCTGTGAAAGGAGCGTTTTTATTCTATTCATTTGTGATGACAGCGTGGTCAATGACAAACTGCATCGCCTTGTCGAGTCCGAGCTGATCGCGGATGCAGTCGAGCTCCTCCTCGCCGAGCTGTTCGGCGAAGAACGCGCAGTCCATGTCCTCCTCCTCGGCAAGGAGCCGGAGCTCCTCTGTCATTTCCGCGTCGGAGACCGTGATTCCCTCCACGGTGAGGATGGCGTGGAGGACGGATTCTGAGCGGATGAGGCGGACGGCCTCATCCATTTTGCTGCTGCGAAGCTGCTTCTCGGTCCGGCCTGACCGCTTGCACCATGTCTCCAGCGTCATTCCATTCTCCTCAAGGTCAAAGAGAAAGTCCTCATACAGCTCCTCAAAGACATCCTGCTTTAACCGGCGGTCGACGGGAATCCGGGAGTCGGCGATGATCTGATCCAGCAGGTTCCGGCTCATCCGTTCCTCCGCAGAAAGCCGCCGCCGTTCCTCCAGCTCCTCCCGAATCTTGGCGCGCCACTGGTCCAGTGTCTCATGCTCGGAGAAATCCCGCGCAAAGTCGTCGTCGAGCGGTTGAAAGGACACGGTTTTCTTCCCGCCTTCGCCGTGGATGACGACCGCGTTTCTCCTCTGGTTTCTCAGTAAAACTTTCTCAACCTCTGAATCCTGCACGGTCAGATTCGGCTGCTGTACATGCAGCCCCTTATATTTTCCCAATTTCATAGTATGTCACACCGCGATTCCTGTAAATTTGATTTCGTTTCTCTGTTATGGCGTAGTATACCACAGAGCGGGAAGATATCACAATCTCATTTCAATCAAAATTTCAGTCTTTTTTTTCGGCGGCTGATATGGTATTGTAGATGATAACAGTTCTATCAAAGAATGAAATCTGACCGGGAGGGATCATATGGCAGAGGAAAATAAATTTGCGTTACTTGTAGATGTAGATAATATTTCACCGAAGTATGTGTCGGTGATGTTGAATGAGGCAAAATCTTACGGGAGCGTCAGTATCCGCAGAGCTTACGGAGACTGGACGGATCGGCAGAAAAAGACATGGAAGGAATGCCTGCTGGAGAATTCCATCATTCCCATCCAGCAGTACAGCTATACGACCGGAAAAAACGCGTCGGATTCGTCTATGATCATTGATGCGATGGACATCCTGTATACGGACAATGTGGACGGGTTTATCATTGTGTCCTCGGACAGTGATTTTACCCGGCTGGCCATGCGGCTGCGGGAGGCGGGAAAGATCGTCATCGGCATGGGAGAGTCAAAGACGCCGAAAGCGTTTGTCCGCTCCTGTGAGGAGTTTAATGTGCTGGAGGTTCTATTACAGAATACCGTGTAGGAGGAGCAGAGCGCGTCAGCGGAGGCTGCGGCGGCAGAGGAGGAGGATACCTCCGTGGAGTCCTCCCCGATCACAAAGCTTTCCAAGATCAAGAGGACCATTTTCGATATCATTGATAAGAATTCGGATGAGGATGACACGATGCTTTTGTCAGAGCTGGGGCGGCTGCTGACCCGCAAATATCCGGATTTTGACGAGCGAAATTACGGTAAATACCGGAAGTTCAGCGAGTTTATCCGCATGATTGACGGTCTGGAGGTCCTGATGGTGGAGTCCGATGATAAGCAGCGCACGCCCATCGCCTATGTTCGGAGGCAGGTGAAGGAGCCGGCCGCGCAGGCGGAGAGCGGTGCGCAGGGCGGCAGTGCGTCCAAAAGGAAGAGGACGAGAAAACGCTGAAATTTCAAAGAGGGCGTGTGCAGATATTTTCTGATAGAGAATGTACTGAAAAACGACTTCAACGCGGGCACGCTCTCTGCCGAGTATTACTGTGTTTACGTTTTCTTCGGTTAGCTGGCGCCGAGCAGAGCGGCCATGATGGGGATGGTCACGAGCGAGCAGAGCGTGGAGACGACGACACCGATGGAGGCGGCTTTGTTCTGCCGCGGGTAGGGTGCGCTCCCCATGGCGACCAGAGAGGCCACCGGCATACCGGCGCTGATCGTGCAGATGCTGATGAGTGTCGGATCGCTGGTCCACAGGTGCATGAGTGCCCAGACAATGAGGGGCATGAGCCCCAGACGGATCGGCAGCATGGGCCAGACGCCCTTCTCCGCTTTGATCTCCTTTAGCGAGGCGGCTGCCATGGAGGATCCGATGATGATCATGGACAGCGGTGTGGTGATGTCCCCGACGAACCCGACGCAGGTATAGAAAATGTCCGGCATGGGGATGTTTGCAAAGTAAATCACGAGGGCAGCCACAGAGGCGATGATGCCGTTACTGATAAAGTCGCGCAGCCGCGGCTTTTCTTTTTCCAGATTGTTGGCCTCGATGGCGGCGTCCTTGTGGAAGTAGTGCATGGCCAGCGTGAAAAACAAAATGTTAAACGGCATATTAAAGATCGTGATGTAGAAGATCGCGCTGTCACCGAAGAGCGCCTGCACCACCGGATACCCCATAAAGGAGTTGTTCGAAAAGATAAACATGCACATATAGGTGCCGCGCAGGTGTGCGGGGACACGCATGATCTTCGTAAAAATCCGCGCAAGAATGGGGAAAATGATATACATCATCACTCCGGCCAGAAGCAGCTTAAGTATGATCTGCGGGTCATCATGCGACACGGTGGAGATACTGCTCAGGATAATGCACGGGCAGGTGATCTGCACGATCAGGGCAGAGATTTTTGCGTTGACCTCTGTATTCAGTATGCCCTTGCGAAACAGATAAAAACCGATCAGCATGGCGAAAAGCAGCTTGCACATGGTGGTTGCGATGATCATAGATTTTCTCCTCTTTTCTCTCGTTTTCGGATGGCACGGAATATTGTAAAGTCTGCGGCTCGAAATTGCAATACCGTATCCTGACAGAAAGCGTTGATTTTTCCTGAAATATTCAGTATACTCACGGGTGAAGCAAATTTCCCGATGCGGGACAACCGTGTTGAGAGAAAGAGAATCAGCTAGCTGTAAAGAGGAAGAGTATGCAGGCAGAGACATTTTCGGCGGAGGAGACCTTCGCACTGGGCGCGGAAATCGGAAAGAATGCGAAACCGGGCGATGTGTACACGCTCACGGGTGATTTGGGCGTCGGAAAGACGGTTTTCACTCAGGGAGTGGCCAACGGTCTGGGCATCATCGAACCGGTGAACAGCCCGACGTTTACCATCGTCCAGATCTATGAGGAGGGAAGACTGCCTTTTTACCATTTTGATGTATATCGCATTGGCGATATAGAGGAGATGGAGGAGATTGGCTATGAGGATTATGTCTATGGGGACGGTGTGACCATGATCGAGTGGGCGGACCTCATCCGCGATATCCTCCCGGAGCACCGGTGGGAGATCCGGATTGAAAAGGATCTGGAAAAAGGCTTCGATTACCGCAGGATTACGATGGAGGAGGTGTGCGGCTCATGAAAATTCTGGCTCTAGAGAGTTCCGGACTGGTTGCCGGCGTCGCCGTCGCAGAGGACGAGAACCTTCTGGGAGAATATACGATCAACTATAAAAAGACGCATTCGCAGACTTTGCTGCCGATGCTGGATGAGGTGGCAAAAATGCTTGAGTTAGACATGGAAACCCTCGACGCGATCGCAGTGTCCGGCGGGCCGGGGTCTTTTACCGGGCTTCGCATCGGCTCCGCCACGGCGAAGGGGCTCGGGCTGGCATTGGGGAAGCCGCTGGTTCATGTGCCGACGGTGGATGCGCTGGCCTGCAACCTCTGGGGATGCGGGGATCTGGTCTGCCCTCTGATGGATGCGCGGCGGAATCAGACATATACCGGGATCTATCGGTTTTCGGACGGGCGGTTGTGCACCGTGAGAGAACAGTGCGCCGTCGGGATTGACGAAATCATCGCGCAGATCAATCAGATCGGAAGGCCGGTCGTTTTCCTGGGAGACGGCGTGCCGGTCTTTACTTCCTATATAGAAGAAAACTGTACGGTGCCGCATCGATACGCTCCGGCGCATATGAACAAACAGCGCGCCGGGTCGGTGGCCTATCTGGGTCTGCAGTACATGAGGGAAGGACGGTCGGAATCCGCGGCGGATCACCGTCCGAATTATTTAAGACCGTCACAGGCTGAGCGCGAGTGGAGCACGGCTCATCGTGTATAAAATGCAGAAGAAGGTACAACTATGCAGGGAATCTCAATCAGACATATGAGAGATGAAGACATTCCCGCGGCGGCGGCTCTGGAGCGGACTGTTTTTTCCGAACCGTGGACGGAGAATGGTTTCATAACCGCCCTGAAACAGGAGAAAAACCTTTTTTTTGTGGCTGTTCCGGAGGAGAAAATGAATCAAAAAAATCGCAGGAACAAAGGCGCGCAGGATAACCCGTCAAAAACAGATGCCGACCGGATAAAAGAAGAGCCGGCCGGCACGATAGCCGGATACTGCGGCATGTACACCGCGGTAGACGAGGAAGAGATCACCAACGTGGCGGTGGCGGAGGCTTTCCGGCAGCAGGGCGTGGGAGCCGCTCTGGTCGCAGCGGTAAAGGATGAGGCGCGCGAAACGGGCGTTCACCGGATTTTTCTTGAAGTGCGCGCGTCCAACACAATCGCGCAGACATTATATCTGCATGCTGGTTTTCAGTTCTGCGGAACCCGCAGAAATTTTTACCGGAACCCGACGGAGGACGCCCGGCTTATGTGCTGTGACTTGTGTGAAACGGCGGATGGGAATGTTTCGGAACGCACCGGAGATGGTGGAAAGGACGGAGATTTTTGAATGTTAGATGTATGTTTGCTGGGGACGGGTGGTATGATGCCCCTGCCGTATCGGAAGCTGACCGCGCTGATGACCCGGTTTAACGGAAGCAACCTTCTGATCGACTGCGGAGAGGGGACACAGGTGGCGATCCGGGAAAAGGGCTGGAGCTTTCATGATATTGACGTGATCTGCTTTACCCATTTTCATGCGGACCATATCAGCGGCTTGCCGGGCACGCTGCTGACGATGGGAAACGCAGAGCGGACGCGCCCGCTTCTCATGATCGGTCCGAAGGGACTGGAGCGGGTGGTGAATGCGCTTCGCGTGATCGCGCCGGAGCTTCCTTTTCCGATTGAATTTCATGAGCTCTCCCACAGGGAGGAGACCATCCGGGTCAACGGATACCGGATCCATGCGTTTCGTGTCCAGCACAATGTGACCTGCTACGGTTATTCGCTGGAGATTGAGCGGCAGGGAAGGTTTGATGTGGACCGTGCCAGAGAGGCGGAGATTCCTCAGAAATACTGGAGCCGTCTGCAGAAGGGCGAGGTGATAGAGGATGGAGACCGGACGCTGACGGCCGATATGGTGCTGGGGCCGCCCCGCCGGGGAATCAAGGTGACATACTGTACGGATACCCGGCCGACACAGCGGATTGAGGATTGTGCACGGGGGTCGGATCTGTTTATCTGTGAGGGAATGTACGCGGAGAAGGATAAGGAAGCGAAGGCACGGCAGTACAAACATATGACGTTTGCCGAGGCGGCAAGGCTGGCGGCGGCAGCCGGTGTGTCGGAGCTGTGGCTGACCCATTTCAGTCCGTCCCTCTCGCACGGGGAAAATTATATGCGGGATGTGAAAAAGATTTTCCCGCGCGCGTCGCTCGGAACGGATGGACGTTCGGTGGAACTGGATTTTATTGATGAGTGAGATATATATTATGGAAGAAAAAGATATTCTGATCCTTGCGATTGAGAGCTCCTGCGACGAGACGGCCGCGGCAGTGGTGCGAAATGGCAGGGAGGTTTTGTCCAACGTGATTTCTTCCCAGATCGCGCTTCACACATTGTACGGGGGTGTGGTTCCGGAGATCGCATCGAGGAAACATATTGAAAAAATCAATCAGGTCATCGAGGAGGCACTGCGTCAGGCGGGCGTGACGCTGGATGATATTACCGCGGTGGCCGTCACCTACGGGCCGGGGCTGGTGTGCGCCCTGCTGGTGGGCGTTGCGGAGGCGAAGGCGATCAGCTATGCGAGAAAGCTTCCGCTGATCGGTGTCCATCATATTGAGGGGCATATCAGCGCCAACTACATTGAGAATCGGGATCTGGAACCGCCGTTTCTCTGTCTGGTTGTGTCGGGCGGCCATACCCATCTGGTGAATGTAGCGGATTACGGGCGCTATGAAATCCTCGGCCGGACCCGCGACGACGCGGCGGGGGAGGCTTTTGACAAGGTGGCGCGCGCGATCGGTCTTGGTTACCCCGGCGGCCCGAAGATCGAGAAGGCGGCCCGCGAGGGGAACGCCGAGGCAATCTTTTTCCCGCGGGCGAAAATCAGCGATAGTCCGTATGATTTCAGCTTCAGCGGCGTGAAATCGGCGGTTCTGAATTATATCAATGGATGTAAGATGAAAAACATCCCCATCGTCCCGGTGGATATCGCGGCCTCCTTTCAGAAGGCAGTGGTGGATGTGCTGATTGATCATGCCATGAGGGCGGCGGAGGAGACCGGTGCGAAGAAGCTGGCTATCGCCGGCGGCGTCGCCTCCAACGGAGCGCTGCGGGAGGGGATGCG
>JAJQBM010000257.1:0-6382 GCA_021203285.1 Clostridiales bacterium
TTGTGATTCCCATGAAAAAGGCGGGATTTCCGGAGGAGTACTGGCGGGAGGATTACAGCCGCATCGCGCTGGAGGACTGTCTGCTGCGGAGATTTTCGCAGGGTCTGGCGAAGTGCAGCTTTAAGGCGAAGGGATCGGGAAAGAGCGGTCTGGTCGGCACCAGCCGTCCGGGACAGGAGATCCTTCACCGCTCCGCGATGGTGATCGCGAAAAATACGCTGACGGCGCGGTTTGAGGTCGGATTTCCGGCGAACGGGCGGACGGTGAATTCCAATGAGCTGGCAAAGATTCTGTTTGACCTCCTTCCGCCGGTGGTGGTGCAAAGCCTGTATTACAGGAGCTGGCGGCGCGAGGCACTGCAGAAGAATTACGAGCTTTCCGTGGATCAGCATTTCATCCGGGAGGAGCTCCCGAAACGGAAGCTGGTCGCGTTTCTGGTGGAGGGCAGTGTCCTTCCGCGGGTAAGCGGTGTCTCGGACCGGCCGCTTGCCGACGCGGTGCCGCTCTCGGTTCCGGAAACGCTGCGGGTGGAGATGGATCTGCCTTATCACGGGAAAACGGCGGGTCTCGGTATCCCGGAGGGCGTCACGCTGATCATCGGCGGCGGCTATCACGGGAAATCGACGCTTTTGCAGGCGCTGGAGCAGGGCGTCTATAACCATATCGCCGGGGACGGGAGAGAGTATGCCGTCACGGAGGAGAACGCCTTAAAGCTCCGGGCGGAGGACGGCCGCTCCGTGAAAAATCTGGATTTGTCCCTGTTTATTCACAACCTCCCGAACGGGAAGGATACGAAGCGGTTCTCCACGGCGGACGCTAGCGGGAGCACCTCGCAGGCGGCCGCGGTTATGGAGGGCGTGGAGATGGGCAGCCATACCTTTCTGATCGACGAGGACACATCCGCCACAAACTTTCTTGTGCGGGATGAGTTTATGCAGAAAATTGTTCACGGAGACAAGGAGCCGATCACGCCGTTCTGCGCCAGAGTCCGCGACCTGTACGAAAAGGCGGGAATTTCCACGGTGCTGGTCGCCGGGAGCAGCGGGGCCTTTTTCCACATGGCGGACACCGTGATCCAGATGGACAGCTACCGGCCGCTGGATGTAAAAAAACGGGTGGAGGCGTTTCTTCCGGAGTATCCGCTGCCGGTTTTTGAGGCGGAGGCGTTTCTTTTGCCGCAGGCGGACCGCGCTTTCTGGGGAAGCCCGGCGCGGAGGGATGACCGCATGAAAACGAAGGTGATATCCACGGACGGATTTTCCATCAACCATGAGACCGTCGACCTGCGCTATGTGGAGCAGCTAGTCGACAGCGAGCAGATGGCGGCGCTCGCGGGGATGATGAGATATGTCCTGACAAAGGTCTCCGGTCCGGTCACGGTGAAGCGGCTGGCCGGGATGCTGATGAGTCTTCTGGAGCGGAACGGTCTGGAGGCTTTTATGGAGGGGTATGCGTACTGCGGGACGGCGGCACCCCGGATACAGGAGATCTATGCCATGTTAAACCGATACCGCGGAAAGTATGAATAAAATGAAAAGCAAAGCCGGCTGCCTTGATTAATAAGAGCGATTATGTTAAAATCATGTCATTGCGAGACTGTTGGACAGAGTGATCGGAGCGAGTGATCAGAGAGCAGAAGGAGTTTTCATATGTCAGATTTTGAGAAAGACGAGATGAAGCTTACGGAGGCGTCCGTCGAGGGGCAGCCGACAGAGGATATCGAAATACAGGAAGAGAATATACTGACAGAGGATACGGATCTGGTGGATGAGGAACCGGAGACTCCCGGCGCGGATGACGCTGAGGCGGCAGAATGCGCTGATGTGATAGCTGAAGAAGAGGAATCTTCGGAGGAAGTATCCGGTGGGGAAGCCGCTGCCAAAGATACATCCGCGGAAGAAATACCCGAGGACCTCCCCTTAGAGAAAATATCTATAGAGGAGTTTTCTGGGGAGGAACCGGAAAATACTCCGGAGGAGGACGAGCTGGAGTTTATCTCGCTCGACTCGGTGCGGGACAAGTCCCGTGCGGCGACCGGAGAGATCATACGCGATGAGCATGTTTCCCAAAAGAAGACGAAGCGCAGGTGTGTAGACGCCGGTGCCGCGAAGAAGGAAAAGGTGCAGACGATAGCGAAAAAGAATCTGGCGCTGATCGTGGTCGGCATCCTTGTCATCATTATCCTGATCAGTGTCCTTGTGATCGGCGTGCGCAGCCGGATGGCGAAGAAGGCCGATGAGAACAAGGAGCAGCCGGTCTCTTCGCAGGAGTACGAGACGGATGCCTATGAGCAGATCAATACCGTTATCACGAACTATTACAATTGCTACGCAAGCGGGGATGTGAGCAGCATTATCCAGTATGCATACCCGATGTCGGAGACGGAGCAGACCTATATCACGATGTACAGCGCGTTTGTGGAGAGCTACGAGAATATCGTCTGCTACACAAAGACCGGATTGGACGATTCCTCCTATATCGTGTCAGTCTCGTTTTCTGTAAAATACAATGATGTGGAGACGACTGTGGCGGGCATGGATTTCTTCTATGTGAAGATCACGGACGATGAGACGGCGTACATCGATAACACCTACAGTCCGTTTAACCTGCTGTATCAGGAGTACACGTTGGATCAGGAGATTCTGCAGCTGATCCAGACCTATGAGCCGAGCGAGGATGTGATCGCGCTGCAGGCCGGCGTTCAGACCCAGTATGTGCAGGCGCTGGAGCAGGATGAGGCGCTGCGGACGCTGGTGGAAGGCGACCTTGCCGCGGCGATCAGTAGCTGGCAGAGTGAGTATGAGGAGATTCTGGCGCAGAAGGCGGCAGAGGCTGCGGCTCAGGTGCAGGAGAGTACGGAGGCTGAGCAGACCGATGAGTCGGCGGCCGAGGCAGAGAGCACAGAAACCACGGAGGATACCGCTTCGACTTCCACAGAGACGGAGAGCAAGGCATGGGTTTATGTGACGGATACGGTCTATATCCGCGAGGAGCCCAGCGAGTCATCGACCGCACTGGCCTCGGCGACAGCCGGTTCCGAGGTTCGCCAGTTGGCGGTCACAGACACCGGTTGGACCAAGGTTAAGAGCGGGGATGGCGTCGGTTACATCAAGACTGAGTACATATCATCGGGCTCCACAGGCACATCGGAGACATCGTCCTCCTCCGGAGGGACGCTTGCGGAGGGCTCAACCATCACGCTGACCTCCTCGGTGAATATCCGTTCCTCCATGAGCGAGAGCTCGGCTCGGATCGGTCTGGTTTACGCCGAAGAACAGGTGACGGTGGTGATGAGCTACAGCGAGGGCTGGACAAAGGTCACATAGAACGGACAGACAGGCTATGTCAGGACGGATATTCTTGCCGGTATGTAAATGAAGAATTGAAAAATTTTGTTCAGGGAGCAGTTTTGGCTGTTCCCTGTCTTATGTCGGCGTATGATTTGATTGTGCGCATAATCAGAGAACTTCAGCGGGATACTAAAATTACCTGAAAAGGAAGGAGGCATCTCGCATGAATGAAAAAGATGAGAAACGGCTTCTCCATGAGATCTGCCGAAATTCCGGCATGGGCAGGGAAGCCATCGGACAGGTTTTAAAAGAGGTCTACGACGAGGAGTTCGCCTATGAGCTCCATGTGGAGGCCGGAAAAATGAAGGAGTTTGAGGAGAAAGCGAACGATCGCCTGAACCTTTACCACAAGGGGTCGGCCGGGGCCAAACAGGCGGCCGGAAAGATGCTGAAAACCGCGGTAAAGATGAAGACGGCGTTCTCGGACAGAACCGCCCATATCGCGGACATGATGCAGAAGGGAAACCGGCGCGGCGCCGATGAGCTGAAAAAGGCGATACACAAATACAAGGATGCCGGGATCTATGCCACGGAGCTCGCCAGAGAGATGGTCGACTTTGAGGAGGAGAATCTGGAAAAGCTGGAGGCGTGGAAGCGGGAGCCGTGAGGGCAGGCGGGCCGGATGTTGAGGATGAATTATGAAAGAGAATGGAATTCCCGCAGAGGGAATACGGATCAATAAATATCTGAGTGAGGCCGGCGTCTGTTCCAGACGTGCGGCCGACCGCGAGATTGAGGCGGGAAACGTGCGGATCGGAGACCGTGTGGCGGCCTGCGGCGACCGTGTGGAGCCCGGCATGCAGGTGTATTTCCGGGGCGAGCCGGTACAGGTGCAGAAAAAGGAGATTCTGATCGCTTTTCACAAGCCGGTCGGGATTGTCTGCACGGCCGAGAAGCGTGAGAAAGACAATATCATTGACTACATAAATTATCCCGTCCGGATTTATCCGGTCGGGCGTCTGGACAAGAATTCGGAGGGGCTGATTCTTCTGACCAATCAGGGCGATCTGGTTAACCGGATTATGCGCGCCGGAAATTTTCACGAAAAAGAATATGTTGTCACGGTGGACCACGATATTACGGACGAGTTTCTGGAAGGGATGCGCAGCGGCGTCTATCTGGAGGAGCTGGGCGTGACAACCCGGCGCTGCATGGTGGAGCGAAAGAACCGCCGGACATTTTCTATGGTGCTGACACAGGGATATAACCGGCAGATCCGCCGCATGTGCGAGGCGTTCGGGTACCGGGTGCGGCGGCTGGTGCGGGTGCGGATCATGAATATCCGGCTCGGCGATCTTGCGCCGGGGACTTACCGCGATGTGACGGAGGCGGAGAAGCGTGAGCTGTACCGGCTGATCCGCGATTCCTACAGTGCGCCCCGGACCGGCGGGCGAAGAGGGACAGCCTGAGGGCGCGCGGGTGTTTTCAGACAGAGTGAATCTATATGCGGAGGGGACAGATGGAAGGAAAGGCCGAATACGAGGAACTGAAGAAAACGATCGATTACCATATGAACCGGTACTATAACGAGGATGCGCCGGAGATCAGCGACTATGAGTACGATCAGATGATGCTGGAGCTGAAGGCGATGGAGCGGGAGCATCCGGAGTGGGTGACTGCCGATTCCCCGACACAGAAAATCGGCGGCAGCGCGAAGCGGGAAGCCGGTGTGGAGGTGACACATCATGTCCCCATGCTCAGCATTCAGGATGTCTTTTCAAAGGAAGAAATCGTCGACTGGGTGGAAAAGGTGCGGCAGGTCTATCCGGACGCTCTTTTTTCCGTGGAGGAAAAGATCGACGGGCTCTCCATGAGCCTGCGCTATCAGGACGGCCGGTTAATCCTCGCCGAGACGAGGGGAAACGGCCTGGTGGGGGAGGATGTGACGCAGAACGCGCTGGTCATTCCGGATGTGTTAAAGAGTCTGGATATCTCCGGCTATGTCGAGCTGCGCGGCGAGGTCTATATGTCGCTGGAGGATTTTGACCGTTTCAACGAGGAGCAGGAAAATGCGGGGAAAAAGCCCGCGGCGAATCCGAGAAATCTGGCGGCGGGCACCCTGCGCCAGTTGGATTCGGCCGTGGTGAGGCAGCGCGGCCTGAAAATGTTTGTATTTAACGTGCAGGATGCTTATGATAACGGAGTTTCGGACCTGATGGGATCCCACACCGACGCGCTGGATCTCCTGAGCGCGAAGGGGGTCGCCGTTGTGCCCCATACGCGCTGTGTGACGGCGGAGGAGATTCTCGACGCTATCGATGCCATCGGGGAGGGGCGCGGCACCTTCGGGCATGACATCGACGGGGCGGTGGTCAAGATCGACCAGATTGCCTATCGCGCGGATTTCCCGGCGGGGAGCAAGTATTCCGCCGGACACATTGCCTACAAGTATCCACCGGAGGAAAAAGAGGTGGTCATCGACCAGATCGAGGTCAATGTCGGGCGGACCGGCAAGATGACATTCCGTGCCATTTTTGAGGAGCCGGTGCGCCTTTGCGGGACGAATGTGCAGAAGGCGACGCTGCACAATGTCGATTTCATCCAGAGCCTCGGTGTGTCTGAGGGCTGCCGGGCAATCTGCAGGAAGCAGGGTGAGATCATCCCCGCGATTGTCCGGGTGACGCAGAAGGCGGACCATCCCTACGAGGCGCCGGACGTCTGTCCGGTCTGCGGTGCGCCGCTCGTCCGGGAGGAGGACACCTGTGACATCTACTGTGTGAATCCGTCCTGCCCGGCGCAGTTGAAGCGCACGCTGGCGTATTTTGTAGGCAAGGACGCCATGGATATCAAAAATTTCGGGAGCCGGTACATTGAAAGTCTGGTGGAGGAGGGGTATCTCCACACCGCTGCGGACATTTACAGCCTCCGGCAGTACCGGGGGGAGTTGATTGAAAAGGGCATTCTGGGCAAGGAGAAAAACACCGACCGGATCCTGTCCGCCATCGAGAAGTCGAAGGAGAACGAGGCGGCCAGCCTCCTGACCGGGTTTGCAATCCGGAATGTCGGCAGGATATCGGCCCGCTCCATTATGC
>JAJQBM010000257.1:6392-8025 GCA_021203285.1 Clostridiales bacterium
TCGCAGCCTCTGGGAGCTGGCGGATGCGTCGGCGGAAGAGCTGACGGCGCTTCCGGATGTGGGGGAGATTACGGCCCGCTCCATCCGCTCTTTCTTCGCGGAGGAGAAAAACCGGGAGCTGCTTCGCCGTCTGGAGGAGATGGGTGTGAACATATTGTCCGGGGAGAGTCCGGATACGGCCGGGCCGAAGCCGCTGGCCGGTCTGACCGTCGTGGTAACGGGGACGCTGGAACATTTCGGCAGTTAGTATATAGCCGCTATCATCGAGTTGAACTGAGGTAAATGCACCGGCAGCGTCAGCAAAAAAACCAGCTTTCTGGTGGCCGGAGAAAATGCGGGATCTAAGCTTGACAAAGCGCAGAGTCTGGGTATCCCCGTGATTACGGAGGAGGAGCTGATGAGGAAGTGTCAATCCTGAAGGAATCTCCGGGAGAAAAGAGTTTTCAAATATATGTTTTTTTGTTATACTAAGACAAATGAGCAGGAGGTTGTGACATGGCTGAGAACAGGAATGAGATCAAATTAAAAACAGGCGACATGGGCGAAGTACAGGTTGCGGATGAGGTGATCGCGATCATCGCCGGACTGGCCGCGACGGAGGTGGAGGGCGTGACCTCCATGTACGGAAATATCACCAAGGATCTGGTGAGCCGCCTCGGCATCAAGAATCTGTCAAAGGGCGTGCGGATTTCCGTGGGGGAGGACAGCAGGGTTGCGGTTGACCTGACACTGAATATCGCATACGGGTATACGATTCCGGATGTGTCGGCGAAGGTGCAGGAGAAGGTTCGGACAGCCATCGAGAATATGACCGGTCTGGAAGTCTCCGGCGTTAACATCCGCATCGCTGAGGTAGACATGAAGCAACCAGTTTAGCCGTAATAGAATCGGACGGGGAGGATCGGATGAGCCGAAGAGAAATCAGAGAGCAGATTTTTAAAATTTTATTCCGTGCGGAGTTTTATACACAGGAAGAGCTGGAGGATCAGATCCGCCTCTCTGCACAGGAGCTGGAAGACGCTGATGCGGAGGATGCCGCTTACATTATAGAGAAGACGCAGGATATCTGCGCCCATCTGGAGGAGATCGACGGGCAGATTAATGCCGGAGCGGAGAAATGGAAGACCGGCCGCATGGCAAAGGCCGAGCTGGCGATCATCCGTCTCGCGGTCTATGAGATGAAATATGAGGAGGAAATCCCGGTGTCGGTGGCGATCAATGAGGCGGTAGAGCTGGCAAAGACCTACGGCTCCGACCGCGGCGCCTCTTTCGTCAACGGGGTTTTGGCCAGACTGGTATGACAAAGCAGGTTTATTCCGTAGGGCAGGTCAATGCCTACATCAAGAATATGTTTGCCCGGGATTTTATGATGAGCCGCATTTATGTCAGCGGCGAAGTGTCAAACTGCAAGTATCATTCTTCCGGGCATATCTATTTTACGCTGAAGGACCAAAACGGCGTTCTGCCGGCGGTGATGTTCGCCGGATCGAGGAAGCGGGGACTTGCGTTTCCCATGAAGGCGGGGGACAAGGTCGTCATTCTCGGCGAGATTCGGGTCTACGAGCGGGACGGCAGGTATCAGCTCTACGCGCAGGAGATTACCCTGCAGGGCGCGGGTCAGCTCTATCAGAAG
>JAJQBM010000197.1 GCA_021203285.1 Clostridiales bacterium
CTGTTGATTGGTCCCTCGGGTCTGATTGCCGCTATTTCTCTGATTGCTGCCTCTCCGTTCTCCCATTTTACTGTTCTGAGGGGTGTAGACAGCGGAAATGGTCGCCTTTTTCTTCGGCTTCTCCTTTTTCTCCTCCCCCTCGGACTTGGTCTCGGGCGCAGGTGCCGGGGCAGCCTCCTTTTTCTGGAAATGATTTCTCACAACGGAAACCGCATCATCCTCCAACGAGCTGGAATGGCTCTTTGCCTCTATCTTCTGCCCGGAAAGGAAATCAATGATCTCCTTATTTGATACATCCAATTCTTTTGCCAATTCATACACTCTCATTTTTGCCATTCTTCTTCCTCCCTGTTCCGTTGTGAAATAACTCTTAGCTGCTTCTCAATCGAATCCGCAAATCCGGAATGTGTCACAGCCGCCATAGCCCGGTATTCCCTGCCGATACATCTCCCCAGATTCTCCCTGTCCGCGTAGGTGTAACAGGGAATCCCACGATATTCCGTCATATTTTTTATCTTCTTTTTCGTATTGTCGGAAGCATCCCCGGCAACAATCACCAGAAATGCCCGCCCCTCCTTCACCGCTTTCTCCGCGGCGAATTCTCCACTGGCTATCTGCCCCGCTTTCTGAGCAAGGGAAAGGCCCGACAGAACTCTGTCATTCGGCAAGCTCGCTCATCTCCTTTTTCAGATCCGCAACGGTCTCCTTCGGTATGCTCATTCCGAACGACCGCTCCAGCCCATGGTTTTTCACCGCTGTATTCAGGCAATCCGGGTTTTTACAGAGATATGCGCCGCGGCCGTTTTTTTTGCCGGTTCTGTCAATGACAAACGTGCCGTCCTGCTGACGAACCACGCGGATCATCTCTCTCTTCTCCCGCATCTGCCGACAACCGATACACATGCGCATCGGAATTTTCTTACTCATCTGTACGGTCTCCGTCTGTATATTCTTCGTCTTCGTATCCGTCATCCGCATACTCCTCGTCCGCATACGGCTCATCCGAATATGCTCCCTCCTCATATTCGGAATCGGAAAACTCTTCATACTCTCCCTCGTCCGCGTACTCATCATAGGAGGAATCCGCGTACTCATCGTCGTAATCGTCGTAGCCCTCCTCGCCTTCATAACCGTCGGCGTACTCTTCCTCATCGTACTCCTCGTAATCATCATAATCGATGATATCCCCGGCCTCGCGCGCCTGAGATTCGCTCTTGATGTCGATCTTAAATCCGGTCAGCCGGGCAGCCAGGCGGGCATTCTGTCCCTCTTTGCCGATGGCAAGCGAAAGCTGATAATCCGGGACAACGACCTTCGCGGTCTTCTCCTCTCTGTCCGCGATAACAGAAACCACCTTCGCAGGGCTTAACGCATTCTGAATCAGGAGAGCCGAGTTCTCATCCCAGTTAATGATATCAATCTTCTCTCCGTTTAAAATATCGACGATTGCATTGACACGGGATCCGTTCATGCCGACACAGGCACCCACGGCATCCACATTCGGGTCCTTAGACCAGACCGCCATCTTGGTCCGACTTCCCGCCTCTCTGGAAATGCTCTTGATCTCAACGATTCCGTCGCGGACCTCCGCTACCTCCTCCTCAAACAGGCGCTTCACCAGCTCCGGATGCGTGCGGGATACCAGAATCTTCGGTCCCTTGGAGGTTGCCTTGACATCAAGGATATATACCTTTACCCGTTGGGTCGGCTCAAAGTGCTCCCCGCGGATCATTTCTTTCTCACTCAAAAGCGCATCCGCCTTGCCCAGATTGATGCTGACATTTCTGCCGATGTAGCGCTGGACGATACCGGTCACAACGTCTCTGGACTTGCCCTGGAACTGGGCGTAGATCACCTTGCGCTCCTCCTCCCGGATCTTCTGGAGGATGACGTTTTTGGCATTCTGCGTCGCGATTCGTCCGAAGCTCTTTGACTGAACCTCCTCTCGGACAATATCCCCGACTTCATACTTATCATCGCGCATCTTCGCCTCGGCAAGACTGATCTCCGTCACCGGGTCCTCGACCTCCTCGGCCACCGTCTTCTCGATATAAACATGATACTCGCAGGTATCCGGATTCATCTCGACCTTGACATTGTCCGCCTTGCCGAAATGGTTCTTGCAGGCGGTAATCAGGGAATTCTCGATGGCTTCCAAGATGGATTCTCTGCTGATATTTTTCTCTTTCTCTAAGATCGTCAGTGCCTCAAGCAGCTCCTGGCTGTCATTCTGCAGGTTTTCTTTGCTGCTTTTTCTGGTCTTTGCCATTTTCTTTTCCTCCTCGTATTAAAAATCAAACGCCAATCTAATCAGTGCGATATCATTCTTCTCAAATGTATGTTCTTCCCCTTCTTCCGGGGCAATCGTTACCGTGTCCGCCGTGTAGGCCGTCAGGACTCCGCAAAATTCCTTCTTCCGGTCGATGGGACGGTACGTGCGGATCTCCACCCTGCTGCCCATACTCCGGATGTAATCCTTTTCCTTTTTCAGCGGGCGTCCCAGCCCCGGCGAGCTCACCTCAAAAATGTAGGAATCCGCGATGAAGTCCTCCTCATCCAGCAGATCGTTCATCCTGCGGGAAACCGCCTCACAGTCATTCACCGTGATGCCGCCCTCCTTGTCGATATAGGCCCGCAGGTACCAGCTACCGCCCTCCTTTACATACTCCACGTCCACCAGTTCAAAACCGAACTCTTCCATTAAAGGCAGCAGAAGCGTCTCCATCCGTGCCTCGTAATCCTCTCTCCTTGTCATCCATACACCTCCTGCTAACGCAGACATCACCATATATGAAAGTCGATTGCTCCGTGCTTTCATAACATAAGTTGAGAGTGGGCTCGCACCCACTCTCATTCAATCAACTATTTCTTTCCTTACTTTACTCACAAACCACGCCAATGTCAAGGGACTTTGCCCAAAAACTGCAATTATCTGCCGCTATTTGGAGGCAATCGCCGCCTGCGCCGCCGCCAATCTTGCGATTGGCACGCGGAACGGGGAGCAGGATACATAATCCAGACCGATCTTATGGCAGAACTCTACGGACGAAGGGTCGCCGCCATGCTCGCCGCAAATCCCGCAGTGAAGCTCCGGCCGCACCGGCTTGCCGAGCTTGATCGCCATCTCCATCAGCTTGCCGACACCAACCTGATCCAGCTTCGCGAACGGATCGTTCTCCAGAATCTTCGCATCGTAGTAGGCATCCAGGAACTTTCTGGAATCATCGCGGGAGAAACCGTAGGTCATCTGTGTCAGATCATTGGTTCCGAAGCAGAAAAACTCCGCCTCTTTCGCAATGTCATCCGCCGTCAGAGCTGCACGGGGAATCTCGATCATCGTGCCGACCTCATACTTCAGGTCGGATCCTGCAGCCGCGATCTCGGCGTCCGCCGTCTCAACCACGAAATTCTTGACATATTTTAACTCTTTGGCATCGCCGATCAGCGGGATCATGATCTCCGGGACAATGTTCCAGTCGGGATGTGCCTTGGAGACATTGAGCGCCGCGCGGATCACAGCCCTCGTCTGCATCCTCGCGATCTCCGGATAGGTGACAGCCAGACGGCATCCGCGGTGTCCCATCATCGGGTTAAACTCTTTCAGGCTCTCAATGATCGCCTTGATCGTCTCTACGGACTTGCCCTGCGCCTTCGCCAGCTTCTCGATGTCTTCCTCCTCCTGAGGGACAAACTCATGCAGCGGCGGGTCAAGGAAGCGGATGGTCACAGGGTCGCCCTCCATCGCCTCGTACAGTTGCTCAAAGTCGCCCTGCTGATACGGCAGGATCTTCTCCAACGCCGTCTCTCTCTCCTCTGCGGTATCCGCACAGATCATCTCGCGGAACGCGTCGATCCGGTCGCCCTCAAAGAACATGTGCTCGGTACGGCAGAGGCCGATGCCCTCCGCACCCAGCTCGTTGGCTTTCTTTGCGTCAGCCGGGGTGTCTGCGTTGGTCCGTACCTTCAGCGTCCGGAACTTATCCGCCCACGCCATGATCCGGCCAAACTCACCGGCGATCTGTGCGTCCACCGTCGGGATCGCGCCGTCATAGATGCAGCCGGTTGAACCGTCGAAGGAGATGATATCGCCCTCGTGATACTCCTTGCCGCCAAGCGTAAATTTCTTATTTGCCTCGTCCATCACAATATCGCCGCAGCCGGATACACAGCAGGCACCCATACCGCGGGCAACCACCGCCGCGTGAGAGGTCATGCCTCCGCGCACTGTCAGGATCCCCTGCGCAGCCTTCATGCCAGTGATATCCTCCGGGGAGGTCTCCAGTCTCACCAGAACAACCTTCTCGTCTCTGGCCGCCCACTCCTCGGCATCCTCCGCCGTGAACACGATCTTGCCGCAGGCAGCTCCGGGAGCCGCGCCGAGCGCTTTTCCAATGGGCTCCGCCGCCTTCAGCGTAGCCGCGTCAAAGGTGGGATGAAGCAGCGCGTCCAGATTGCGGGGGTCGATCATCGCGACGGCCTCCTCCTCGGTGCGCATGCCCTCGTCCACCAGATCGCAGGCAATCTTTAACGCAGCGAAAGCGGTACGCTTGCCGTTGCGGGTCTGCAGCATGTAAAGCTTGCGGTTCTCAACGGTAAACTCCATATCCTGCATATCTCTGTAGTGATTTTCCAGTGTATTGCACACCTCGACAAACTGTTCGTAAGCCTCCGGGAACTCCTCCTCCATCTTCGCGATGGGCATCGGAGTGCGGACGCCGGCAACCACATCCTCGCCCTGTGCGTTCACAAGGAACTCGCCCATGGGCTTCTTCTCGCCGGTGGCCGGATCGCGGGTAAACGCAACGCCGGTACCGCAGTCGTCGCCCATATTGCCGAACGCCATGCTCTGGACGTTCACCGCGGTTCCCCATGAATACGGGATGTCGTTATCGCGGCGGTACACATTCGCGCGGGGGTTATCCCATGAACGGAACACGGCTTTGATCGCGCCCATCAGTTGTTCCTTCGGGTCGTCCGGGAAGTCCTCGCCGAGCACCTTCTTATATTCTGCCTTGAACTGTCCGGCCAGCTCCTTTAAATCGTCCGCCGTCAGCTCGACATCATATGTGACGCCCTTTGCCTTTTTCATCTCATCGATGAGCTCTTCAAAATATTTCTTTCCGACCTCCATCACGACATCGGAATACATCTGGATAAATCTCCGGTAGCAATCACATGCCCAACGGGGGTTGCCGGATTTCTTCGCCAGCACCTCCACAACCGTCTCATTCAGTCCGAGGTTCAGGATCGTATCCATCATACCCGGCATGGACGCTCTGGCGCCGGAGCGAACCGACACAAGCAGCGGGTTTTCCGCATCCCCAAACTTTTTGCCGGTGATCTCCTCCATCTTCACGATATACTCATTGATCTGACCCTGAATCTCATCGTTAATCTCACGGCCATCCTCATAATACTGGGTACATGCTTCTGTAGTGATGGTAAAACCCTGCGGCACCGGAAGACCGAGAGAGGTCATCTCCGCCAGGTTCGCTCCCTTTCCACCGAGGAGCTCACGCATGTCCGCGTTGCCTTCACTAAATAAGTAAACCCATTTCGCCATAGTTTCGTTCCTCCTGTTAGTAATAATCAGATTGATTTTAACATAATTTTTCCAGAAAACAACCTGTTTCTGAGAAATATCAGACCATGTCCGAAGAAAAAAACAAGGCCGTCCCGCGCTCTGTTTTTACCTGTCAGACAGAATGCGAAACAGCTCTGAAATAAATACTATTTTCACTAGAATTCGAACTTCTCCGCAAAGTATTCATCCAACTGTGCGATCGGAATCCGCACCTGCTCCATCGTGTCGCGGTCGCGGACGGTGACCGCCTGATCCTCCTCCGAGTCAAAGTCATAGGTCACGCAGAACGGCGTGCCGATCTCATCCTGACGGCGGTAGCGTTTGCCGATATTTCCCCTGTCGTCGAATTCGCAGTTGTACTTTTTGCGCAACTGTTCAAATACCTGCTCTGCCCCGGCATTCAGCTTTTTGGAAAGCGGAAGAACGCCAATCTTCACCGGCGCCAGCGCCGGGTGGAAATGGAGGACGGTCCGCATATCCGGTTTCTCCTCCGTACCGATATTCTCCTCATCGTAAGCGCCGCAGAGGAAGGCCAGCACCACGCGGTCCGCGCCAAGGGAAGGTTCGATCACATACGGGATGTAGCGCGTGTTTTTCTGGTCGTCAAAGTAGGTCAGATCCTCGCCGGAGGTCTCCTGATGCCGGGTCAGATCATAGTCGGTGCGGTCCGCAATGCCCCAGAGCTCGCCCCACCCGAAGGGGAAGAGAAACTCGATGTCGCTCGTCGCCTTGCTGTAGAAGGAAAGCTCCTCCTTCTCATGGTCCCGCACGCGCATATCCTCATCCTTCATGCCCAGCGACTTCAGCCAGTTGATGCAGAACTCACGCCAGTAGGAAAACCACTCCAGATCGGTGTCCGGCTCGCAGAAAAACTCCAGCTCCATCTGCTCAAACTCCCGGGTACGGAATGTAAAATTGCCCGGTGTGATCTCGTTGCGGAAGGACTTTCCGATCTGACCGATGCCGAAGGGAATCTTCTTCCGGGAGGTGCGCTGCACATTTTTAAAGTTAACAAAAATACCCTGCGCCGTTTCCGGGCGGAGGTACACCGTGTTTTTCGCGTCCTCCGTGACGCCCTGAAACGTCTTAAACATCAGATTAAACTGGCGGATATCGGTGAAATTGTGCTTGCCGCAGGTGGGGCAGCACACATGATTATCCTCGATAAAATCCTTCATCTGCTCCTGCGTCCATCCGTCTACAGAGCCGCCCAGGTCAATGCCGTGCTCCTCGGCATAGTCCTCGATGATCTTGTCCGCGCGGAAACGCTCATGGCACTCCCGGCAGTCCATCAACGGGTCGGAGAAACCGCCGAGATGGCCGGACGCCACCCATGTCTGCGGGTTCATCAAGATCGCGCAGTCCACACCCACATTGTACGGACTCTCCTGAATAAACTTCTGCCACCATGCCTTTTTAACGTTATTTTTAAGCTCCACGCCCAGATTTCCGTAATCCCATGTGTTGGTCAGGCCGCCGTAGATCTCGGAGCCCGGATATACAAACCCGCGCGATTTGGCGAGGGCTACAATCTTTTCCATTGTCTTTTCCATAAATATGTATCTCCTTTTCGATATGTGAAAATCTGCCAAACGCAGAGATCACTCATACAACACATAGATCAGAACATCGGAGTCGCTTTCGGCCGTGGTCGTCACCGTATTTTTCCCACCGATCGCCGCCGTATCCGCGGAGACATACCGAACTGTTCCGGGAACAATGACATCAACTGCGGCGCCCACGATCAGAACCTTCAGATCATCCTGCTCCAAAACTTCACTGCCGCTGAGGTAGGAAGTCTCCGAGACGGCGCCCTCTATGACGGAGGATTCGTCCGCTTCCTCTGTCTCCTCGTCCGCGGAGACAAAATTCACATCAAAATCATATCCCGCTGCCTGAGCCTGGACAACGCTCCCCGAAAAACAGGCTGTTCCGGTAAAGTCCGCATAGGTGTCCATACTGTCGTACTCGATCGTGACCCATGCGGTCTGCTCCTCCACCTCGTTTTTCTTCACCTCAACCGTCGCATCGCTATCCTCAAGATAGGACGCCACCTGTGCATCCACAAACTCCGTCAATTCATCCGCGTCATAGTAAGATTCCGAAAAATCCTCTACTGTGTATTCAACGACCGTTCCGTCCTTTTTCAGCTCCACCGTGTTCTCTGTCACTGATGTGCTCCCGCAGGATGCCAGAAGGCCAAGTGAAATCGCTGCTGCACACAAAACTGCTATTTTCTTTTTCATAATACTCCTCCAAGTACTCTAATCTTTCACACTCAAATCTTAGTTTACACACAAACAGGAACTTTGACAACCGTTTTCCACAGTTTTGCAGCAACATATAATTCGTAACTAGCTTGAAACGTTGATTTCTGATATGCTCCCCATATGGTAGACATTGAAAATATTCAAAATCTACTATA
>JAJQBM010000270.1 GCA_021203285.1 Clostridiales bacterium
CGGCTCCATGCCGTCCTGAAAGATGGCGCCGGAGGTGGGCTGCAGCAGTCCGTTGGCCAACTTTAGAAGGGTTGTCTTCCCGCTGCCGTTGGGTCCGAGCAAGCCGACGATACGCCCGCTCTCCAAAGAAAGATTCAGGTCATTTAACGCCAGCGTATTTCCGAAATCCTTACTCAAATGTTCACATTGAAAAATACTACTCATTTTCCGCTTCCTCCTTTTCCTCCCGGATCAGGTTGATAATTTCTTCCCGGTCAAATCCCAGATGAGCCATCTGGTCTAAGAAATCGCGCACGGTATTTTTGGCCGTTTCCCGTTTCATCTCCGCAATCCTCCCCTCGTCGTCCGTCACAAATCTCCCGCTTGTCCGCTGGGAGTGTACCAGTCCCATTTGCTCCAACTCCGCCAGCGCCCGCTGCATGGTATTGGGATTCACCTCAGCCTCTGCGGCCAGTTCTCTCACGGAGGCCAGTCGGCTCCCCGGCGCGTAGGCTCCGGTAGCGATGCGGCTCTGAATCTGCTCCACAAGCTGGATGTAGATGGAGCGGTCGTTTACAAAATCCCATGGCATGTATCGTACCTCCTGCATCAAATTTGTACTACTGTATTACTTGATTAATACAATAATGCACACGGGAGGGTTTGTCAATACCGTTTTCATATTTTTTGAAAAATATTTGGGGGGAATCCTTTTTGAAGTCGGATAAAAGAAAAAGTTCCCGGAATGATGTCCGAAAACTTTGTGGTCTCAGATGAGAAAATACAGTGATGCGGCACCTATGCGGTCCGGATATTCTCCGCGCTCTCATAGCGCTCGATACATGATGGGATGGTTCGCAGGATCATCCTTTCCTCGGTGCGGGCATCCTTGTAAGGACTGCTGAACATGAACAGCTTGCGAGTGCTGCCTCGTTTGCACAGCCAGTAATCGCGGCCTGCGGTGAAGGAATCCTCGTGGGAGACCTCGACGAAATACTCGTGTTCATAATGATACCGTGCAATCACCTTTATCTGTTTTTCCATGATTTTCGCCTCTTCTTTCCGGCCGGGAAACCCAACCGCGTTCCATCATAGCATGAAAATACAGAAAAGTTAAGCCTTGACAGAAAAAAATTTCGTGCTATGGGGATTACTTTTTCCTTGAGCTGCGGAGCAATCCGCAGTATTATATTTTTGTACATAAGTCATTTGCAGTTGAGTTGTGCGGACGGAGGGAGGTCAGAATGCAGAATCAGTTTTCGAGGACGGAGCTGCTTTTGGGCAGCGCCGGGATGGAACGCCTTTTTGCGGCGCGGATTCATGCGATCAACCCGGATGCGACCGTCCATACATATAAGATGTTTTACTTGCCGGAGACGGCCGGACAGTTTGACTTTTCCGAATATGATTATGTTGTGGATGCGATCGACACGGTGAGCGGAAAGATTGCGCTGGTGATGCAGGCTCACGGCGGCAGACGCCCGGGAGCAATGCGTTTGCTCCGGCGGCGGCAGGGCTGATCATGGCGGGGGAGGTTGTGCGGGATCTGGTTAAAGCCCGCATCTGAATAAAGCCGGAAGGGAAACGGAGCACAGATAACAGAAAAGACCGGAAATGCCGCAGATGACATTTCCGGTCTTGCTTACTATATTGAGTTTGTCAAAACAAATCCTTTGGTACCCAGTCAGGTGTCTATTCCAGCCCCAGCACAACACTGGTCAGTTCTTCCCTCAGATCAACCATCGAACTCCTGCTGATCAGACCGATTGTCTCGCCGTCGATTGCCACCAGACAGCTCTCGCTGTCATACTGGTAGATCGCAACTTCCACAGAGGAATATTCCTCATTCGGGAAGCGGAGTGTCAGGGACATTTCCAATGTTTCCCCGCTCTCCTCATCGGTAAATGAGTCGATTGTCAGCGCGTCCGCCGCGGACATCACCGCGTCAAACTCCACCTTCTGGTCCGAGATCAGGTAGACATACCCGTCTTCTTCGGTGGTTTCACTATCTTCGCTGTCTTCTTCATCGGATTCCTTGTCGGTTTCCTCCTCCGTCCCGTAGGTCTCCTCATACTCGGCCTGATCCATAACGCTGACCTCATAGGCGCTTCCGTCAACGGTGAAGGATATGCCGCTCACGGTATCCCAGTCGGCGGTGAGCACGGCGGTCGGGCGGAGATTGTTGTAGGACACGGACCGGATTGTCTCGTAGTCCGTGGTCTCCAGACGGTAGATAATCTCGCTGTCGCCGACACGGAGGTAAGCAGTAACGGTATCCTCTTCTCCGTCTTCCTCAGATTCTTCCGTGACGACGCCGATATACAGGACAAACTCGACATCCTCTGTTTCGATTTCTTCGGTTTCCGCGGAGGAATCCTCTGTTTCCTCGTCTGTCGCCGCGTCAGAACTCTCTTCGTCTTCCTCTGACTCTTCCTCTTCGGTTTCAACTTCCGCCGCTCCGGTCACGGTGATCGTGTATGCCGGATCGTCAAGACCGTATATGGACAGGTCTTCCTCCGCGGAAGCGGTGTATGTCATGTAATCCGTCAAACTGAGGGAGGCCAGTGAACTGAGATATGATTCAACCAGACTGTCGTCCAACATCTGGTAGGTTCCGCCATCCACCTGATAATAATTGTAGCTGTCGGTGTAGGAATAGGTTCCGTCAGGATCGTAGACGGCATCCAGCTCTGTCCGTCCGGATACGGTCATCTCTTCCAGTGTGACGATCGCCGGAATCTCATCCTGCTGCATAAATGTATCCCGGTCCGTGGAAACGGTTTCCAGAATATCGTCTTCGACCAGATAAACCTTTCCATCCCCGATCTCGATATAGCGCTGCTCATCCATGGTTGAGTAGTCACCCACGGAGACGACGGTTTCCCCGTCCTCTGTGGTCAGCGTGATGGTACACTGCGGATCCTCCAGTCCGTACTGGCTGTAGTCCGTCACATCGTCAATGATAAAGCAGGCGTGAACCTCCTCGAACCACGACAGAAAATCTGCCATCGTATCCTGATCGACCGGGAAATCCGCGTCCTCGCTGTCGTACCAGACTTCATCCGTCTGCTCAAACGACAGTGTCTCGTCCTCATAGGTCCAGGTGACATTGGTGATCGATCCCTGCTCCATGCTCAGAATGATCTCATCGGTCGAATTGATGCTGTCCACATGCTTTGTCACTGCCTGTTCAATGCCGATCACGCAGCAAAGCGCAGCCACGACCGCAACCAAAATCAGCAGTTTCTTTTTGCGCTTCATGATTTTCTCCTCCTTCTGATCACATCATCCAGTCCGTAGAGCAGGTAGCAGAACGGAATCACCACGATCAGGCACACCTTGATGATATTCGCCTGATTGGTGTTGATCGTGAGATAGCTGTAGCTCAGCGACTTTGAGCGGATGGAAATGGAATCCGTCTCTCCGATCATCCATGACACCGCATTCATCACGAAATCCGTGTTGGCGCCGGAGGAGTAGGAGACATAGGTATCATCCGTGATCGTATCTGAGCTGATCCAGACCATCGTCGCTCCGGTTCCGGCATCCTCTACCGTGACGGCGACGGAAAATGCTCCGTCAATATCCCCGTCCTCTTTCTCATAGGTGGTCAGGCTGTATCCGGCAATCTTGGAGAAAGACTCATCGGTGGTATCCAGAAGAGAGGTTACCGTCACATCGTCCGACGTGCTTCCGATGGTCAGTCCCTGCGCAATGGCTACGATGACATAGCTGTTGTTCTCCGAGAGCTCCGTCGTGATATCGGAATCGCCGAGCTCCGGCAGCAGCACATAAGGATATCCAAATGCGTAGTTGTCGCGGCTGCCCTCGACGACGATTCCATCCTCCGTCGTGACGCCGTAGGACTCCAGAACGGAGTGGAGATTCGTCATCTCATCCTCCTCCTGAGGTCCGGAAATGACAAATAAATGCCCGCCGTCCTCCATATATTCCATCAGCATATCCGCCTCTTCCTCGGAAATATCGCTGGTCGGGGCGTAGATCAGAATGGCCGCGGCATCCTCCGGAATTTCATCAACCGTGAGAAGGGAGAACTCTGCCGTCTCAATATTCGCCTTTTCCAGACCGTCTGCCATACTGTCGGAAAGGTCGGCCTCGCCATGTCCGGTCAGCAGATAAATCACCGGCAGCTCCTCGCTGACCACATAGTCAATCGCCGTCGTGATCTCGCTCTCCCCGTCAAAGGAATAGGAAACCGATCCGGTCGTATAATAATCACTGTAATCCGTCACATAAATGTCGCTGTAGGCAATATAGCGGTAGCTGTCGCCGGATTCCACAACCAGGGAATTGTTCTCCACTGTCTCGTCCGTGTATTGCGAGGCGAAGGTCGGGTAGATGTCCGGGTTCTTCTTCTCAACGGTGATGTTGTCGCTGAGGGCGTCATAGACATTCAGCAGCTTCTCAATCACTGTGTCCTCCTCGCCCTCCTGCGTGATCCAGTAAATGGTAACCTCGTCCGTCAGATTCTGCGCCACTGCTTTCGTGGAGGAGGTGACAGAGTAAAGCTGCGCGGCGGAAATATCGAACTGTGTCCATGTGCTCGGCAGTTTTGATACCGCCACATTGATCAGGATCAGGATCGCCAGCACGACGACTGTAATAATGAAACTGTAGCCGCCCACCTTTGCCGTCCGGGTGTTCAGCGCGTCCCGGTTTTTCTTCATGGAATGCTTCATTTTATTCTCACTCATCCGTTATACCTCCGTTTCTCCAGAGCCTGCACACACAAAAACAGGAAGAAGACGATCACGCTGACGAAGTACACCAGCGCCGTCAGATCAAACACGCCATTCACAAAGGTATTGAACTGGGTAAACAGGCTGAGATTTCCCATGACATTCGGAAGAAGTCCTTCCAGAATGGTATTGTCAAACAGGTATGCGATCAGGACGGCCGCCGCGCAAACCGCCGCCGTCAGGATCCCTGCCAGATTTGACTTTGTCAGAAACCGCACAATCAGCGCCAGTGCCAGAATCAGGATCGCCAGACCGATGACGGATCCCGCCGTCGTGGAGGACACATATTCTGCCAGTGTGTCACAGTAGTAGGCAAAGAGCATCAGCACGATGCAGATGCCGACCGCCATTCCCTGAGACTCTGTCAGGCAACTGACAAACATGCCCATACTCATCAGCGCCAGCCCCAAAAAGACGAAGGCTATGATCGTTCCGTAGGAAGTTGGCAGATAGACATCCCCGAATCTGGAAAAGATCAGCGGGTAAATGCTGACAATCGCCATCGGAATCAAAAACACGATCATCATGGAAAGGAATTTTCCGATCACGATTTCCGTCGTAGAGATCGGAAGGGAAAACAGAAGCTGGTCTGTTTTCTGGCTGCGCTCCTCCGTCATGATCCGCATGGTCAGGATCGGGACTAATATAATAAAGGTAATGGAAATAAAGCTGAGTACATATTCAAAATTGGCGATCGAAGCGTTGATATTGTACATCAGAGTTCCGATTCCGGTGAATACCAGCAGAAAAGCGCCGAAGACATAGGTTCGGATGCTGTGGTAATACATCGTTAATTCATGTTCAAAAATTGCTAACATTCTGCCTCGTCCTCCGTTTCTTCATATTTAACCGTTTCTTCATCGGAATTGTCCTCCGAAGCATCTTCTTCCGGTTCGGGCTCCTCCGGCTGCTCATGGATTTCCTCCGGTTCCGGTTGTTCCGTGATTTCCTCCGGCTCCGGTATCTCCTCCGGCTGCTCCGTGATTTCCGCCGGATTCGCATCATCCTCCCGCTCGCTTGTGATCCGGATGAAGATATCCTCCAGCGTCGCCTGCACCGGATTGAGCTTCTGCAGAACCGTGCCTGCGTTCGCAAAGGCAAGGAAGATTTCACGGCAGATCAGGGCTGGGTTCTCCTCCCCGACGAACAGCATCGCGTCACAGATTCCCCCGGTTTCCTCCTGTACGGTGACAGAATTGATCCCGTCCATGTCCGACAACAGCGTCTTCATTTGATCGGCTGTGCATTCGCAGCAGATCTCAATCGTATTGCCGGAGGAGAGCGCATTGCTTAAATTCTCCAGTTTGTCAAACGCCACCAGCTTTCCCTTATGGATGATGAGCACATGATCGCAGATTGCCTGAATCTCCGACAGGATATGGGAACTCAGGATCACGGTGTGTTTTTCGCCGAGAGCTTTGATCAGGTCGCGGATCTCTATGATCTGTGCGGGGTCGAGGCCGACCGTCGGCTCATCCAAAATAATGATCTCCGGATTCCCCAGCAGTGCCTGTGCAATCCCGACACGCTGCCGGTATCCTTTGGACAGGTGCCGGATCATTTTTTCGGAGACATCTCCGATCCTTGTCTCCTCGATCACCTTATCCAGCTCCTGATCGATTTGCGGCTTTTTGATCCCCTTTGCGCGGGCGACAAAATACAGGTACTCTGTCACGGTCTGATCCATATAAAGAGGCGGCAGCTCCGGCAGATAACCGATCAGGCTCTTGGCCTCCTTCGGCTGTTCAAATATATCGTACCCTCCGATTTTGACTTCCCCGGAAGTGGCGGCCAGACAACCGGTAATGATATTCATCGTCGTTGTCTTCCCGGCTCCGTTCGGCCCGAGAAACCCGTAAATTCCGCCGGGGGTAATCGTAAATGACAAATCGGACACGGCCAGATGGCTGCCGTACCGCTTGCTCAGATTCTTGACTTCAATCAATATGCTTCCTCCTTTCAAACGCAGATGCTGCGCCATTCAAATGTATAGAGTTTACATATTTTTATTGAACTTTCTGTGAAAAAAAGCATGAGGACACAGAAAAAACACATTTTTTTCACGAGTCTTCCATGTCTGTCGGTTAGGATACGGTCAATATTTGTATCGTCAGGAGAGGAGAACGCAAAGATGAACAGAAACAATGACATCCCCACAGGTGACGACTACCTTGTGGAAATGCACAGGCAGGCAAAAAAGAAAAAGAAACGAAAGGTGGTCATCACACTGGTCATTGTAATCGCGGTTATACTGGCTGCGGTGATTGCTGCGATTATCATTCTCAGGAATAAGGTGGCGGACAGTGTGAGTTCCTCTGAAAATGAGGTGCTGTCCGCGGAGGTGACGACCGGCAGCATCAGCACAACGGTTTCCGGCTCCGGCACGCTGGCCGATGAGGAGGTGGAAAGCATCGATGTCCCCTCTTCCCTTGAAATCATCAATTATTATGTGGAGGAAGGCGATACCGTGAGCGAGGGCGACCTGATCGCCACGGTGACCAACGCCTCCCTCTCGACAGCCCTCGCCGACGCGCAGGAGGCGCTGGATGAGGAGCTGGAGGACGCCGCGGGCGACGAGGTTTCCTCTACAATCTCTGCCAGCGTATCCGGGCGGGTGAAATATATTGCGGTATCTTCCGGCGACGATGTGGCCACTGTGATGTATGACTGCGGTTCCCTGATGCTGCTCTCACTGGACGGATACATGGCCGTGGATGTGGAGACAGACAGCTTAAGTGCCGGTGATTCTGTCACGGTGACCGACAGCGACGGCACGGAGTACAGCGGAACCGTGGATACGGTCAGCGACGGCACGGCGACGATTTTGATCACAGACAACGGTCCGGCCTATGGCGATACGGTAACCGTGACTGACGAAGCGGGAACAGAGATCGGGAGCGGCGTGCTCTATATCCACAGCTCAATGGCGATTACCGGGTACGCCGGTACGGTTTCTTCTGTCAGCGTGTCCGAGAATACAAAGGTTTCCTCCGGAACCACGCTGCTTACCCTGACAGATACAGAGACCTTCGCCACCTATGACGCGATCTTAAAGGAACGCGAGGAGG
>JAJQBM010000144.1 GCA_021203285.1 Clostridiales bacterium
AATCTACCTTTCTATTTAGGTTGCGTTGGTCTTTACCTTTTTCCCAGTTATGCCGATCGTCGTCAGCTCCTCTGCCGGATATCCGTAATAAGCGGCCGACATCTCCGCCAGAGCAATTCGGGTATCCTCCACGCGAATCACCGTCATGGAATCCGGAACCTCCACCTCACGCTCCGCGATAATCGCCGCCGCGCCCTTTTTCGCCGCATCAGCGGCATACACATGCCCGTCGCTGACCGCACCGGTGATGCAGACAAAAACCGAGCCCTCAACAATTTTCCGGGAATCATAAACCAGCGTCGTAATCTCGCGGTCAGGGGAACCTTGGATACATTTGTATTTTAATTTCTGAATCATATCTACTAAATTCATCTGCAAATATCCCTCTCTATTTTTATAATTGAATTTCTCCCTCAAAGACCGTGGTCGCCGGCCCGGTCATCCACACCGTATCCGCCTTCCGGTCATAAAAAATCCGAAGATCTCCGCCCCGCAGGTGAACCAGCACCTTCTCATCAAAAATCCCGTTCAGCACACCCGCCACCACCGAGGCACAGGTCCCCGTCCCGCAGGCCCATGTCTCGCCGGCTCCCCGCTCCCAGACGCGCATATTCGCCTCCGAGCGGCTGACCACCTGCACAAACTCCGTGTTGACCCGGTCCGGAAACATCTCATGGTGCTCAAAATACGGCCCCACCTTTTCCAATGGGAACCGCTCCGTATCCTCCACAAAAACAACCGCATGCGGATTTCCCATGGAAACACAGGTCATGCGGTACGCTTCGCCGAGAACCGTGATGGGCACATCCACAGCCTGATCCCCGTCAATTCGGACCGGAATCTGCTCCGACGACAGTCCCGGCGCTCCCATATTTACCTTTACGAGAGAAACCTTCCCGTTCTCCACCGTCAGATCCAGATATTTGATTCCGGACTTTGTCTCAACGGAAATCTCTGTCTTTTCCGTCATCCCGTGGTCATAGACATACTTTGCCACACAACGGATTCCGTTTCCGCACATGCTTCCCTCTGAACCGTCGGCATTGTACATCGCCATGCGAAAATCCGCCGCATCCGACGGGCAGATCACGATCAATCCGTCGGAGCCGATGCCGAAATGTCGGTCACTGACAAACTTCGAAACGGCTGAAGGATCTTCAATCTGCTCCTCAAAGCCGTTGACATATACATAATCATTGCCGCAGCCGTGCATTTTTGTAAATTTCATAATCCCGCTCCCTTTCAAACGCAATCGCCCGCTACTCCTCCGTCTCCGGATAATAGATATAGTTGCACATCAATACCTCACTCTGCATTCCGTATTCGTCCACCGCGATCAGCGAGAGAATATTATTTCCCTCCGGCATCTCCAACGGTCCTGTGTATTTTGAGGAGGACGTCGTCGGTGTAGTGTTATCCCATGTGTAATACACGGTCACACCGGACGGAACACTCACGGTAATGGAGGCCGCTGTCGTATACTGACCGCCGTCGGGCGATACCGTCGGCACATCCGGCGCTTCCAGCTCCACCTCATAGACCACCGAAACCGTCTCACTGTAATTTCCGTCCTCATCCACACAGACCGCTGTCAGTGTGATCGTTCCCTGCTCCTAAATCTCCACCGACTCCGTATAAAGGGTATCCTCCGTCGTGGGATCCGAGCCGTCCAGCGTATAATAAATGCTCAGATTCTTGTTCTCCGCAGTGATTTTTACCTCAAAGTACTCCGTATAGGCGCCGCTCTCCACCTCAATCTCCGGCGTCGGGATGACATAATTCTCAAAGAGTGCAAGAATATCCTCATCTGTGACATCCTCCATCAGCGCCAATATCAGATCGGTTCGATCCTGTGCCGCGTACACACCAATCAGACCTTCATAGGCCTCTATGCAGTCCGGCTCCATGCTGATCACTTGCAAAAACAGCGATTCCGCCGACTCATACTCTTTCTGTGCGGCAAAAATCTGCGCGTTGAGAAGAAGCGCATCCATGTTTTCTCCATCCAGTTCAAGCAGCTTTTCGAGGTAGTTCAAAGCGGACTGATAATTCTTCTGTGTATACGCCTCCTGCGCCTGCGTGAGCAGATAATTCTCAGAATGATTCTGCCGGTAGCGAAGCACAAAAATCCCGCCCACAAGAACCGCCGCAAGAATCACAATCAAAATAATCCCGTTTCGCCTGCGCTTTTTACGTTTTTTTGCAAGCTTTCTCTCCTCCCGCTCTCTCCGCCGGATCCGCTCTTTTTCCTCCTGCTCGGCCTCCTCATTTTCCTTCTCAGCATCCGGATGAAGCTGTTCATCCATCAGCTCACGCAGCAGCTCATCCTCCAGAATGTTGATTTCAGAGACAATCTGCGCCTCCTGTCCGCACTGGGAACAATACACACATCCCTCTTTTAATTCCGCTCCGCACTTTGAACAAACCATAGTATCCTCTTTCCCGCTATCCTATCAGAACAAACCTGTGATCACACCGTTGGCATCGACATCAATATTGTTGGCCGCCGGCTTTTTCGGCAGACCCGGCATCGTCATAATCGCGCCGGTGACCGCAACGACAAAGCCCGCTCCCGCGCTGACATAGACCTCCCGCACATTGAGGGTGAAACCGGTCGGCCGCCCCAGCTTATTCTGATCGTCCGAGAGCGAATACTGCGTCTTCGCCATACAGACGGGGAAATTGCCCATGCCAAGTTCCTCAATCCGCTTTAACTCTCTGGACGCTGCGCCGGAATAGGAAACCGCGGCAGCGCCGTAGATCTCCTTCGCAATCGTCTCGATTTTTTTCTTCAGCGAAAGCTCATCCCCATACAGGACTTTAAAATCGCTCTCCTTATGCTCTAGAGCATATAAAACCTTTTCCGCCAGCGCGATGCCGCCCTCGCCGCCCTTTTCCCAAACCTCGGACAGCGCGAACTCACACCCTCTCTCCACACAGAAATCCTCGACAAACTTTATCTCCGACGCCGTGTCCGTGAGGAAGGAATTCAGCGTGACCACGACCGGCACTCTGTATTTCTGTAAATTCTCAATATGTTTTTCCAGATTCACAATTCCCTTTTTCAGGGCTTCCAGATTCTCCGATAAGAGCTGATCCTTCGGAACACCTCCATTATACTTGAGCGCGCGGATAGTTGCAACCAAAACCACCGCATCCGGTTTCAGGCCCGCCTTGCGGCATTTGATATCAAAGAACTTCTCCGCGCCCAGATCGGCTCCGAATCCTGCCTCCGTGATGGTTATATCCGCCAGCTTCATGGCTGTCTTTGTCGCGCGGGCACTGTTGCAGCCGTGGGCAATGTTGGCAAACGGACCGCCGTGCACGATCGCCGGTGTGTGCTCCAGCGTCTGGATCAGGTTCGGCTTCATGGCGTCCTTTAAGAGCGCCGCCATCGCTCCAACCGCCTGTACATCCGCCGCCGTAACCGGCTTTCCGGAGAAGGAATATCCGATGATCATCCTGCCGAGCCGCCGCTTCAGATCCTCCATATCATCCGCAAGGCAGAGCACCGCCATGATCTCCGATGCAACTGTGATGACAAAATGATCCTCCCGCACCATGCCGTCCGTCTTGCTTCCGAGTCCGACGACCACGTTTCGCAGAACGCGGTCATTCATGTCGAGACAACGTTTCCAGACGACCTGTCTCGGATCGATTCCGAGTGAATTTCCCTGTTGAATATGGTTATCGACCATCGCAGCCAGCAGATTATTTGCCGCTGTGATTGCGTGAAAATCGCCCGTAAAATGCATGTTCAGATCCTCCATGGGAACCACCTGCGCATACCCGCCGCCGGCCGCTCCGCCTTTGATCCCAAAGCACGGTCCCAGCGATGGCTCACGGAGTGCGAGAATTGCCTTTTTATTTAACTTCCCGAATGCCTGTGCCAGTCCGATGCTGGTCGCCGTCTTGCCCTCTCCGGCCGGGGTCGGGTTGATCGCCGTCACAAGCACCAGCTTCCCGTCCGGGCGGTCCTGTATGCGGTGAATCAGGTCATCGGTCAGTTTGGCTTTGTACTTTCCGTACAGCTCGATGTCATCCTCCCCGATCCCAATGCGTGCCGCCACATCGACAATGGGCTCCATCACCGCTTCCTGTGCAATCTGAATGTCTGTTTTCATGAAATCTGTCCTCCTGTAGAAGTGAAATAAAAATACTCTATCTGAAAAAACGCGCTGCGTTTTTCTTGCAAAATATGTAAATTTAACTCCGTCAGCCTTCTTCTCCCAGACGCTCAAAATCCTCCTGCGTCATCAGAACACGGCGGGGCTTTGTTCCTTCCTCCGGCCCTACGACACCGGCCTCCTCCAGTTGATCCATAATGCGTGCCGCACGGTTGAACCCAATTTTAAAATTGCGCTGCAGCATGCCGATGGAACCCTTTTCCTTCTCAATCAGGAAACGGGCTGCATCCTCAAAATATGCGTCCCTGCCGTCATCCGACGAGGGGAATCCGCCGGAACCGGTACCGAGTGCGGAACCGGAAGTTTTTACCTTTTCCTCTATCTCAGAGCTGTAAGAACCCTGTCCGTTTTTCGCGATAATATCGTCCACAACGCGGGAAACCTCCGCATCTGAGACGAATGCCCCCTGAACGCGGAGCGGTTTGGCATACCCCTGCGGATAAAAGAGCATATCCCCTTTTCCGAGAAGCTTTTCCGCGCCGTTCATATCCAATATTGTCCGGGAATCCACGCCGGATGTGACGGAAAACGCGATGCGGGACGGCATATTTGCTTTGATCAGGCCGGTGATCACGTTGACAGACGGGCGCTGGGTCGCAATGACAAGGTGAATCCCCGCCGCTCTCGCAAGCTGCGCCAGACGGCAGATCGCATCCTCCACGTCTCCCGCGGCAACCATCATCAGATCCGCCAGCTCATCCACAATCACCACGATCTGCGGCATCTTCTGCGGCTTGTTCTCATCCTCTATATCCCGGATGGACTCCACCTTTTTGTTGTAGCCCTGTATGTCACGGACGCCGTACTCCGCAAACTTATTGTAACGGTCCGTCATCTCCGCTACCGCCCAGTGCAGTGCGCCCGCCGCCTTCTTCGGATCCGTGACCACCGGAATCAGAAGATGCGGGATATTGTTGTAGACACTCAGCTCCACCACCTTCGGATCGATCATGATCAGCTTTACCTCGGTGGGATCCGCTTTGTACAGTATACTCATGATAATCGTGTTGATGCAAACCGATTTTCCGGAGCCGGTTGCCCCCGCAATGAGCAGGTGCGGCATTTTTGCAATATCCGCCACAATCACATGCCCCGCGATATCCTTTCCGGCACAAAATGCAATCTTTGATTTGTGATTCTGAAACTCAGCGGACTCGACCAGATCGCGGAAAGCGACGGTCACATTCTCTCGGGTCGGCACCTCGATGCCGATGGCCGCCTTGCCGGGAATCGGCGCCTCGATGCGGATATCCGATACCATCAGGTTCAGTTTGATATCATCAGCCAGCCCTACGATCTTGCTGACCTTGACTCCCATTTCGGGCTGAATCTCATACTGCGTGACAGCCGGTCCGCAGACCACATTGGTCACGCGGGCATTGACGCCGAATGTCTCTAAGGTCTGCTGCAGCTTCATCGACATCTGCTGCAGATGCTGTCTGGAATCTCCGGTCTTGGTCGGATCCCCCTTCGCGAGCAGATTGACATCCGGATATACATAATCCGCCTGATCGTCCGCGGCGCTTTGAATCGCCTCCGAGATACCGGCCGCCTCTGCCGCAGCCGCCCTTTCAGACTCTTTGGTCTTCGCCGGCTTTCTTTTTTTCACCGGAGCCTCCGCTTCCGTTTCCCCAGACTCACTGCTTTGCGTTGTCTCCTGTCCGGACAACCGGATCACCGGTTCCGGCCGGTCACCCCAACTGTCGGCGGCGGACATCTGTGACATGTCAACCTCGCTGAGACGGTCTGACTTTATCTCTTCCTTCGGTGCTTTCAAACCGGTATCCGTTGAAACACCGGAGACCGTTCTGCCGCGGCGGCTCTTCTCCGCCTCCGCCGCTTCCCGATCCGCCCTTTTTGCGGCATTCTCCCGGCGTTTTCCGGCCGCACTTTTCCCTTTGTCATAAACCTTCCGGCTTCCCTGAGAAATCCCCTTGAACAGAGATTTCTCCGTGATCAGAACCACACAGAGAATCAAAATGATAAAGTCGATGATATATGTAGCGGCCAGCCCGAATGCCCGAAGCATGGCCGACGCAATGACAGCGCCGACCACCCCGCCCCCGGCCTTTGCCGCGGAACAATCGGTGTACACCGCGCGGAAGTTCTCCGATATCCCTCCTATGTAAACCATGTGGGCAAACACACACAGAAAGACGAAGAAAACAATGCCGGATACGGACTTCATAACCACCCGTCCGGACCATGCGCGGCGGCTTCCCCTGCGATCCGAAATCCGATTGGAGATCAGAAACGCGGAGACAAGAAAAAGCACGACGGGAAAAGCGTAGGACAGAATCCCGAACACGCCGAAAAAGAAGTTGCTGACGGCATCGCCAACCACTCCCCCTTTCCCGATATTTGACACAAAAACGACCACGCAGAAGGCAAGTATTGCAAACAGCAGCACCTCGACCTTCCATGAGAAGGAGGCTGCCGCCGTTTTTTTCTTTCTGGTGTTTGATTTTCTCTTTTTTCCGGAAGTTTTTCTCCGGACAGATGATTTCCCGGATGTTGCCATATAAACCTCACACAAGAGCCGTTTCCCGAATGCGCAGCCGCATTCTCCTAGGCCAGATAAATATATCCGCCGATGGATAACAGACCCACTGCCAGACAATAAAATGCAAAAAATTTAAACTTTTTATTGCGGGCAATCAAAAACATCGTCTTGATGCAAATATAACCCACAACCGCCGCCACAAGCATGCCGACCACGTAAATCCCCACCTGAGACGAAGAAACCGCCATCGAACCGGCATCCTTCACCTCGAGAAGCATAGCTCCCAGAATCGCCGGTATGGAAAGAATGAAGGAATACTTCACCGCGAACTTCCGGTCAAACCCGCAGGCCACACAGGCCGTAATCGTAGTTCCGGAACGGGAAATACCGGGGAAGGTAGCGATTCCCTGACAGATCCCGATGAGAAACGCGTTTGTCCACGAGACTTCCTTCGGCCTCTTTTTGCCGTCCGGAAGGTAGTCGCAGATGAACAGGATTACCGCGGTAATCACCAGACAGATGCCCGGTATCAGCAGAATCTCCGACGCCATCTCCACCAGATCCGCCGCCACATAGCCGATGATGCCGGTCGGAATCGTGGAAACGAGAATCATGAGCACAAATTTCCGGTAACTGTTGCAGACGATCCGCCGATAACGCCCTTCGACATGCCGCATTTTCCCGATCAGGATCCGGAGATTGTACACATAGTCCGCGATAATACAGACCGTCTCCTTTATCAGATGGAAAATGTCTTTGTAATAAATCAGACAGACCGCTGCGAGCGTGCCGACATGGAGCAGAACATCAAAAAACATGCCGGTATCCGTCTCCACGTGAAAGAGTATCTTAAACAAAGCCAGATGTCCCGAGCTGCTCACCGGCAAAAACTCCGTCAGCCCCTGAATCAGTCCCATCAGTATCGATTGCAGTAATGACATAATGTCCCCTTTATCTTTGGCAATTCGTAAAATAGCTGCCTGTAACCATACCAGAGTTAATATTAGCACACTTTGGATTCTATGTCATCATTCTTTTTTTTTGAACCTTTACGGCAGATCATCCGTCCC
>JAJQBM010000171.1 GCA_021203285.1 Clostridiales bacterium
ATTATGAAAAGGATCACAGGGATCTGATTCAGGCGGAAGCAGAGCTGCTCCAACTGATCGGCGGCTCCAAAACACCTGCGGGAGAGAAGCTGAAGGAGTGCGTCGGGCTGGCAATAAATATCAGCGGATATATCGGGCTGGATTCCTATCTGCAGGGTGCGGCGGACAGGGAGAAAATGATACGGTAAAATGATAACAGATAAAACTTTTGGAGAAAAATGATGTTGGAATTACAGACAGGGCGTCCTGCATCAAATGAAGGACGAATGGAGAAAGAAATCCGCGTGTATGATTTTCTGGATTCTCTGCAGATTATGTATCAGCGAGTGGATCATGAGGCGGCGATGAATATGGAGATATGCGAGGCGATTGATCAGGCTTTGCAGGCGACCATATGTAAAAATCTTTTCCTTTGCAACCGTCAGGAAACGGATTTTTATCTGCTGATGATGCCGGGGACAAAGAAGTTCAAGACGAAAGACCTTTCAAAACAGTTGGGCGTCAGCCGCCTGTCCTTTGTCTCAGAAAAATATATGGAACAGTTTCTGGACATCACGCCGGGATCGGTCAGCGTGATGGGGCTGATGAACGACAGCGATCACCGGGTACAGCTGGTGATTGACGAGGATGTTCTCGCAGGGGAATATGTCGGCTGTCATCCATGTATCAATACATCCAGTTTGAAGCTGAAGACGCAGGATCTGATAACAAAGATTTTGCCGACGATGGGGCATAAGCCGATTGTAGTGCATCTGGAGATTGCTGAATAAGAGGCTTCGAATAACCCCTTAAACATACCGCAGGATTTCGTCCGCCGTTTTCAGCACCACCGCGGCTCCGTTCCTGCGCAAAAAATCCTCCCCGCGGAATCCCCAGCCCACACAGATACAGTCCAAACCGGCATTCTCCGCCGTTTGGATATCAACCTCGGAATCACCGATGTAAAGGGCATCCTTTTTCTCTGTTCCGGTATGCTCCAGCACGGCATAAACGGCATCCGGCGCCGGTTTTTTCCGGATATCCGCCCGCTCTCCGAGCGCCATATCAAAAAGCCCGTCAAAATATTGGATACAGAGTTGCTGCACGGCAAAATCCGCCTTATTGGAGACGACGGCTGTCAAAACCCCTCTGTCCCTCAGCGCGGAAAGGATTTCCGGAATCCCATCATACGGACGGGTTTTATTGGAACAGTTCTGTCTGTAATGCTCCGTAAAATCTTCCAGTACACGCTCCGCCATATCCGCCGGTGTATTCGCAGGAACCGCCCGCTCTATGAGTTTTCGGATTCCGTTCCCCACAAAACCGCGCACTTCGGAAATGCTTCGCTCCGGAAAACCGGATTTTTTCAGGGCATAGTTCATACTGTCCGTCAAATCCTCCAGCGTGTCTAAAATTGTTCCGTCCATATCAAAAATAATCAGCTTATAACGCATAAATCCCGTAAAATAATTTTCTGCCCGCCGCGTATAGTCCCGCTCCAGCATCTTCGCATGAGACAGGAACTGCGCATCGTCAAAATACTTTGCCTGCCGCGGACACTTCCGCACACACGCCTGACACTTGATGCAGACTCAGTTCACTTCCATGTCCGCGGCAATGCTTCCCATCGGGCATACATTCACACAGATCCCGCAGCAGTCGCAGATTGTAAAATCTGTCTGCGGCTTTGCTTTCAGAAATTTTGCAGGAGTGCCGTCCTCATTCAGGGGCGTATAATACGGCCCGGCCGCAGCCTGATTCCCAAGAGGGCTATCCTCAGCAAAAATCGGATCCTGACATCTGTCTTCCTCAATCGATTTTGCCAGATTCTCCGCAAATGTACGAATCTCTGCCGCGTCCCGTTCATCCGGACGGCTCGCGGCAAGCGTCTTTGAAAATGCGTGGCGGCTCACCGCCGCCGCAGCTCCGATGAGATGAAATCCGCGGTCCCGCATGATCAGGCAAAGCTCTGTCAGCGCATCGCCGTAACTGCGATTGCCATACACTACCACGGGAACCGCCAACGTATCCTCCCCGGTAAAGCACCGCTGATAATCCGGCATGATTTTGTTTGGCAGACGCCCCGCATAAACCGGCGAGGCAATGATCACAAGATCCTCTGCCGAAAAATGATAGTTCTTCTCCCTCGCCGACGGCAAAGTAAAATCGATCTCCTCGCAGGGAAGCCCCAACAGTTGCCCAAGATCATCCGCCAACATGGTTGATATCTTTTTCGTCCCTCCAGTCGGGCTGAAGAAAACGGTAACGATGCGTTTGATTTTCATTCGATTTCTCCTCTTCCCGGTCTTCTTCTCATGCTTCCCGCTCATACATCAATCTTTCTTCCCAAGCTTGCATATAACGTACACCTACTTCCTCATTCTGCTGAAAGTTCTTTTTTTATTATAAAAAAATTAGTGTGATGTGTAAAGCTGATTTTTGAGCGATGAGTACGCTGTGAAAATCAGACGGTGCGCCGATGCGGCGCCCAAATCAGACAGTGAACTGTCAGAACGATAACTGTCTTGACCTGTGCTGTAAAGCATAACACGTAAATGTATGGCAAGCAAGTAAAATTTAGAAAATTGATTTCTATGCGAAATTTAATGTTGAAATATGTTTGTCAGATAATGTATGCTGTATCCGATAAACCCTTAAATCTTTATCAAAAAAGGAAACGAATATGTATTTTCAGTACGGAGAAAAAGAAATCGAATATCTGAAGCAGAAAGATAAACGTATGGCAAAGGTAATTGATCAGGTCGGGATAGTCAGGCGGGAAATCGATCCTGATCTGTTTTCCTCGGTCGTTCATCAGATTGTCGGCCAGCAGATCTCAACCAAGGCACTGGCCACCATCTGGCAGCGGATCAAAACCGGACTCGGCACTGTAAATGCCGAAACGATACTTTCTGCCGGAGCCGAAGGTCTGCAATCCTTCGGAATGTCATTCCGAAAGGCCGGATATATCACGGACTTTGCCGAAAAAGTAAAAAACGGCACCTTTGACCTGACGAGCATATGGGAGATGTCCGATGAGGAGGCGATCGTGGAGCTGACCACCCTCTCAGGCGTCGGTATCTGGACCGCCGAAATGATTCTCCTGTTCTGCATGCAGCGCCCCGATGTCTTCAGCTACGATGACCTTGCAATCCGCCGCGGCCTGCAGATGGTCTATCACCATCGCTCGATCAGTCGGCAGCTCTTCGAAAAATATCGCCGCCGTTTCAGCCCTTACGGCAGCGTCGCGAGCCTGTACCTCTGGGAAGTTGCGGGCGGCGCGGTACCGGATCTGTAGGCAGGACGCAAACCAAAATCACAATACAAAAGAGGGAAACCGATGGCAAATCACCCATTGGCTTCCCTCTTTTCATATGTCAAAATCTGCTTTACGTCTTAATCAGGAAATCATAATCCCTCCCACCGTCGATACTCCAGAGCCTCCACTCCGAAAGGTTCCACCAGCTTGGCCGCGATATGGTACACCATCTCGTCAATGGTTTTTGGCCGATGATAAAAAGCCATCATAGGCGGAATGATAAAGACACCCGGAATCAGGGACAGCTCCTGCATATTCCGCAGGTGAATGGCATTGAGCGGCGTCTCCCTGGCTGCAAGAACAAGCGGTCTGTGCTCCTTCAGCGTCACGTCCGCCGCGCGGAGCAACAAATTGTCCGAGTAGCCGCTGTGGATACCGGCAACGGTCTTCATACTGCAGGGGACGATCAGCATTCCCTCCGTCCGGTAGGATTCGCTGGCCGGCCTGTCGCCGATATTCCGGATATCTGCTACCTGATCTACCATCCCGCGCAGATCTGAAACGGACATAACACCCTCCATCTCCTGGTGAAATGTCAGCTTTGCACTGTCTGTCATGATCAGCGTTACCTCAAACTCCCCGGATTCACGAATCAATTCCAGACATTTCACCAGTATCGGCATACCGCTGGCTCCGCTTGCCCCTACAATCAACCTTTTTCCCATCGCCTGATTTCCTTCTCTCATCCCTTGCACGCCGAATTATCTTCAGCCTGTTCTATCGTTTACTCCACCCGTCAACTGTTCGGCGGACACCGGACATCCGCCCGGCGCCGCCGATCTTATAGAGGGTTTGACAAAAAAGCTTAATTATTTCAGATCCGGCACCTACTTCGTCGGATCCACATCCATAAACTGCGCCCTGCGGAACTGCTCTTTCAGTGGGAACGGCACGGTACAGTCATAGATCATCTTGCAGCTGATACCCACATCCAGAATGGAGGATGAGTACGCAGGGTGTGCGCTGGGATCCAGCGGATGGCAGCGCACACCGGGAATCTTTATGATATCCACGTCTCCCTGAAAACGGGTGTTCATCGCCCAGAGCACATCATTTGTGTCAAAAATATCCACGTCCTCGTCTACAAGGAAGATATTTTTCAGCTCTGAAAATGCGGAGAACGCCAGCAGCGCCGCCTGCCGCTGCTTTCCTTCGTCCGTGTGCACCTGCTTCCTGCACTGCATCACAGCCATATATTTTCCGCCGCCAGCCGAATGGGCATAGACATTCTTCACAATGCCGGGCATCGCCTTCTCCACCATCTCAAGAATACTGGCTTCCGTGGGAATCCCCGCCAGATTGACATGCTCCTCTGACGGCCCGATCACAGTCTGCATAATCGGATTTTTTCTCGTGGTCACGGCTTTTACCTTAATCAGCCAGCACTCGGAGGATGTCTCCCCGGTATATCCCGGAAATTCCGGCATGGCATAGCCTGTGTTTGTATTCTGATCCTCCTGCACATGAACGCCCGGAACAATCTCACCCTCAATGACATACTCTGCATTGGCAATGGCCCGCTCATTGACGGTCAGACACCGGCAGAGCTTCACCGGCTCTTTGCGAATGGCGCCCGCCACAGCCAGTTCATCATATCCGAGAGGTGTTGTGGGCGGTTCAAAACAGGCTCCCACCTCGATCGCCGGATCCACACCGATGGACACCGAGATCGGAAGCGGCTGGTTTAGCTCCGTCGCGCGCTCCGCCATGGCGCCGATATGACGGCTGCCCGGTTGGAGAAAGATAGAAATCTCATCCCTCGACTGGATACACATACGATGGATCGTAATATCGGATTTCCCAGTATCGGGATGCGTTGCGTAGCACATTCCCATCGTGATATACGGGCCGACATCATCCGGCGTGTTAGTCGGCGCCGGAACCAGCCGGAACAGATCAAAATCCGGATCCTCCGCGCGGTACACGATTTCCTGACAGGGAGCCGGTTCCTCAGACAACACCGGTTCCACCGGATTTGTCGCCGCGCTCCTTAACAACTGGCCCAGATCTTTTTTGTCACATCCCAAAAGAGCCGCCACCCGCTCCCGGCTGGCCAGCAGACCGATGGAAACACTGGCTCCGGGATGGCCTTTGATATTGTGGAACAGCATGGACGGCCCGTTTTGTCTGGTCGGCCGCATAACCGTACCGCCTGCACCCACATGACGATACACACCGGCCAGCTCCGCATGGGGATCCACCTCCACATCCGTCTCCACCAACTGCCCCGGCATTGTCTTTAACAATTCCAGTGCCGAGCGTAAATCTCTTACCTGATTCATCATGGTTCCCTCCTTTTTCTCACTGTTTATTTATCTCGTGCTTTACACTGTCTTGCAGCATAACCGTCTCTCCGCAAAGCTCCAACGCTACCGGCTGTGTGCCGGACAGATTTTCCACAGTCACCTCAGTTTTCACCACAGTCACCCGCAGGGCCTGCCCCTTCCAGAAAATCTCATACCTCAGCTTCTCCCAAGCATCCGGCAGGACAGGATCAATGCGCAGCTTCCCTCCGAGCATCCGCAGCCCGCCAAACCCGTAAACCGCTCCCTGCCATATACCGTCGAAGGAAGCGGCATGGATTCCGGCATCTGAGGTCGTCATCACCGGTCCGAGGTCGATGTCCTCCGATTTGCGGAACAGATCATACGCCATCTCCCTCTCCTTCATATCTGCTGCCAGAACCGCATGTGTACAGAGAGACAGGGAGGAATCGTGGAGCGTCCGGTCACCGTAGTATTTCCATGTGGCCTTCTTTACCTCGTGGGGGAACAGATCCTCCAGCAGGAAGAACAGAACAAGCACATCTGCCTGCTTGCTCACCTGTATCTGGTTGATCTGCGTCAGATTGTAGTCCCTCATGATTCCTGCCACAAAATCCTGTGCCTTATATTTTGAGAGATCGATGTCCTTAAATGTCAGGTAGGTAGAATCCTGCGGCAGTACCCCGCATTCATTGGGAACCGGCAAAAACACCTTATCCACCTTCTGCGACCACAGGGCATACGCCTCATCCAGATTCAGTTTCTCGTTTAACCGGTCAAACCGCTCCGGCTGCTCCTTCTTCAACACGTCATAGTATTCCATCGCCTTCCGTATATTCCAGACGGCCAGATAGTTGGTAAACGCGTTATCGGTCTTGTGTTCCTTATATTCGTCCGGTCCGACCACATCACAGATATGATAGAGACCGTCCTCTGTCACCGTTTCCGAAAATTCTGTGACTCCGGTTAGCAGATTCACGCTTTCATGGATCTGCCGACAGACATTCTCCAGCCGGGATACCCAGAACCGCGCCGTATCGAAAATCAGCTCATAGCCGTACCGGTCCATATAATCCTGATCGCCAGTGATTGTGTAATACTGCCACACACCGAAAGCCACATCCGCCGTGATATGCTGCTCAATAAAACCCGACCATACCTTGATCGGCAGTCCGGTGACGATGTCCACTCCCTGATACTCCGGAGTCACCTCACCGTCATCCAACCATGCTGATTCCCACGGGAACATGGCGCCCTCATATCCGTTGTGCTCGGCCTTCTTGTGTGCGCCCGGCAAAGACAGATATCGGTATTCCACCAGCTTTCGGGCAATCTCCGGCTGTGTGAAAATGTAGTAGGGAAGAAGAAAAATCTCCGTATCCCAGAAACAATGTCCCCGATAGCCCTCTCCCGACAGCCCCTTGGCGCCGATATTCATCCGGTCGTCATGAGCCGGAACCATAAGCCTCATATGATACTGGGCAAAACGCACGGCAAACTGATCGTAATCATTTCCCTCGATAATGACCGGCATCCGATTCCAAATCTGGTTTCCCCAGTCATTTGCCGTCTCTTCCGCCGCGGCATCATATCCTCTCTGTACCTGATCCTTCAATGCATCCAGAGACAGTTTCTGAATCTTAGCCACAGTCTTTCCCTGCATATCCAGATCGCGCGTCGTATAGACATTGCAGTATTTTTCAACAGAAAGCGTCTCCTCCCGGCCGATCTGCAATCGGTATTCTCCGTAGACCGTGCGCAGATCCATGTTGACTTCCATGGGAACATCGACCGCCGCCACGTTCACGGCAAAACGGTGTCCCGCATTTTCAACAAATGTGATCTGTGACTCTGTGGTCTTCGGCACATACTGGATGTACTGTCCGTCATAAAAGCGCTTTTCCCCGTCCGTAAAATGCTGTGCGCCGGTGTTTGTCACACGGCCGTCAATGCCGGACCGCACTCTCACCTGCACATCACCGGAAAGCGGAGTGATCTCCACCCGGAGCGCAAACTCATGCAGCCGACTGAGCGATACGACACGGCAGAAGGTAAAACGGAACAGGTTCCCCTTCGGAGATGCCCACACCACTTTACGAGACAATTGGGCGGTGTGAATATTCAGCTCACGGGCATACTCCTCCACCGTTCCCTGCTCCAGATGAAACCGCTCCCCGTCAAGCCACAGCT
>JAJQBM010000074.1 GCA_021203285.1 Clostridiales bacterium
GCTCCCACCGTGTACAATCCCGGTATCGGCTCCAGATTCTTGTCCAGAAGGCGGAAATCATCATCCGTATGGAGACCGGTCATCTGCCCGATCTGCGTGCTTCTGTCAGCCCAGTTTACCGGCTGTATCTTTGTGATGCGCCCATAAAACGGTCCTTCCTCCACCGGCAGCAGCTCCTCCGGATCCTTCCCGAAATCAGAATCGTACTTTTGACGGCACATCCGGTTGTAGCGCTCAATCGAAGCAAGCCATGTCTCCTTTGCCTTTCCGCTATAGCCCAGATAACCCGCCAGCTCATCCAGCGTTTCCGCACCATAACATACCGCCTGCTCCCGCTCGGACAGAGACAGATTCCGCACAGCGTATCCCTCCGCACCGTGCGCCACGACATGGGACATGTCCTCCTCGACCTGCGCAATGAACTCGGGTCTTCCAAAATCCGGGCTGCCATGGTGTACGCCGCACAGCTGGGTCTGCTTCTTCCAGTTTCGATCGGTTACCATGGTGAAAAATCCGCCCGGCTGCCGTTCCAGCGCCGGCGGCAGGGCATAGGGTACCGATTCATTGACAAAACGCTTTCCCTGCGCATTGAGCAGCAAAAACGCAGTCTTTCCAAAAGGACGGCTTCCCTCCTCCGGCATACGGCTTGAAATAAGATTGACCGGCGTGTTATCCAGATGCGCTCCGGCCCACAGGGCAAGACGCAGCCCGGCGTCGCCGAAATTTCCCAGACAGAGCGCCACGCCGCGATGCGCGATAAATCTGGTATAGCTTCCGTCCGGATTCTTTGCCAGCGCTCCCGTCACAGATCCCTTCTCGTCCTGTGTCAGCAAAACGACCCGCCTGCCGAAATACCACTCCGCGCCAAGCTCCTGCGTTCGTTTCAGGACAATTTTACAGATATCCTTCAGTCTGGAAAACTTCCCGATCGGATAATCGATATCCCTAGTGTCTACCATCTTTCCGCGAAACTGGATCGTCGCTGCCCATGTACGATACCCGCCCCGTGCAATCGGATAGGTCGGATTGCCGTAAGCCTGATGGATATTATATTGATCCGGATCCAGAATATCACTGTCCTTCGGGATCAATGAAAGCAGATGGTCTAACGCCTCTCCGGAATTGCGGACATACTTTTCAATAAGCCGATGATTATTCCGATACACTGCGCAGCGGTCGAACTCTTCAATGATATCATCCAAATTATAGCCTCCGAAGCCGCGCGCTGTCAGGAACCGCGAGTTAAATGTCCCAATCTGTTCGCCGATCCATGTCATCTTCTCCTCTGTGCGCCGTTCTACAACCGCAACCCGCGCGCCTCCCTCACAGGCAGCCAGTGCGGTGTGCAGTCCGGCGTGTCCGCCTCCCAGAACAAGCACATCGGTCTCGACTTCCTCCGTAATCAGCTTCTCATCAATGACCGGGGGCTTCCCCGGAAATGTACCCTGAAACTCTGCCGCCGGCTGTTCCTCAAACAAACCCTCCGGCGGATATCCTCTTCCTTCTTTTGCCATAGCAACCTCCTTCTATATATCCAGCGCTGCGTAATAACCTGTATGCACCGCGCCTCTCACATTTGAAACCCGAACACAGTACCCGACAGGGATGACCTGCTCCGCGGCATCCTGCATCTCAAAAAACACATCCAGCTTCGGCTGCATCCCAACCGCGATGACGACCGTATCTGCTGTAACCGTATGTTCCTCACCGTCCTGTATGTAACAGACATTCTGCGGCGTCAGATCCGTACACTTCGCCTCATTCAGCACCGTAGCGCCCTGCAGCCTCGCGTCGATGGCCTCTCCTACCGGATCATTGGCATCCGCGTGAATCCGGTCAGACATCTCCACCAGCGTCACCTCCCGTCCTGCCTGATTGAAGAACAGCGCCAGCTCACATCCGACCATGTTGCCTCCGACCACAACCACTCTTTGTCCCACAGCGTCCGGATTACGGTAAGCCTCCTCCGCCGTGATCACATGGATATCATCCTTTCCCGGCAAATCCGGAATCACAGGGGTTGCGCCAACCGCGACAATCAACGCATCCGCCTGTTCGCTCTCTATCATCGACCGATCCGCCTCCGTATTCAGCCTGACCTCAATCCCGCGCTTCATGGTCTGATGAACCAGATAATCCCGGAAACCGTGCAGCAGATATTTCGTCGGATCCTCCTCAGAGACATTCAGCAATCCTCCCAACTCCGGATTTTTCTCGATCAGAACCACCTTACAGCCGCGATCTGCGGCAGTAATCACCGCCTCCATTCCGGCCGGGCCGCCGCCGAGAATCACCACCTTCTTTCCGGAAGCCGACGGTACGGACGACGCCAGCCGATGCTCCCGCCCGGTCCGCGGATTCACCGAACAGACAACCGTATGTGTCTTATGCATATTGCTCAGACAGTTCATGCAGCCAATGCACGGTGTAATATCCTCCGCCTGCCCGCAGCGCGCCTTGCGCGGGAACTGCGGGTCTGCAATCAGGCTGCGCCCCATCGCCACAGAATCCGCAATACCCTCCGCAATCACACGGCCCGCCGTCTCCGGATCCGAGATCGCGCCGACGATTGCAATCGGAACCTTTACCCCATGATCCTTCAGCGCTTTCGCATAGGGGAGGTTAATCGCACGCGGCCAGAAATACGTCGGAATCGTGCGCTCTTTGGAATTCGCGTCCAGTCCGGTAGAGAGATGGAGCAAATCAATTTTATCCTCAATCGCATGGACAAAGGCCAGCAGCTCCTCAAACTCCGCCGGATGCAGCGCCGGATCCACGCCTCCCATCCGATACTCAATCATAAAATCTGGGCCGACCGCCGCACGAACCTCGTCCAGTAGCATCAGCGAAAAGCGCATCCTGTTTTCCAGACTTCCGCCGAAGCGATCTGTCCGATGATTGGTTTTCTCAGAAAGGAACTGCTCCGGTAGCCATCCATGGGCAGCATGGATCGTAACCATATCAAAGCCGCACCGCTGCATACGCGCCGCGCAGTCCGCATACTGACGAATCGTCTGTGCAATCTTTTCCTCCGTCATCTCATGAATGACCGTGTCGTCCTTCTCCACATACGCGGACGGGCCGTAACAGAGCCTGTTTTTCGCGCCCGCATATAAGCCGCCGTAATTCAACTCAATGGAGACATGGGCTCCGCGGGAAGTCACCGCTCTGGAAAACTCGCTGAGCGCAGCCGAACCGTTGCGCCCGCGCAGATCAAAATACAGGCCGAATCCATCCTCATCCGGCTCATGATAATTGATCTCCGTGTGTCCTGCCGTCACGGAAGCCGCACCGCCCAGCGCCTTCTCCGCAAACATGTCGATGGCATAGTCAAAAATATAGTTGTCCGGGGAGAACACCCACGCGCCGATCGGCGCGGCAAGAATCCGATTCTTAAACAAATGCTTCCCTACCATAAAGGGTGAAAATAAATGTGGGTACTGAGTCATCGCACAACCTCCTTTTACATATCTAAAGATACCCCCGGCTTATTTCAATTTTATCTCCGCATAGCCCCGATATTCTTTTTTCATTTCCGCAAGCTGTTCATTACTCAGCCCGCGCTCCTTCATCATAGCGAAGCGCTCCTCCAGATTGGCCTGCAATTCAATCTGATGATCCTGCAGCCCCTGCCAGTAAAATTTGGAATGGGATTGCTGCTCATCACTGAAATCTACCGTCAGTTTTCCATCCTGTACGGCAATCTTTCCTTTAATCCCGCACAGAGGACACATCACTTCATCGGTTCCATCGACGGACAACATATCCAGATGGCATACCGGGCAGATACCGTTCACGTCTCCGCGATAAGCCGGTTTGTCTTCCCCAGAGGCAACCTCTTCAACCGCCTCTACCAGATTGCGTCCCATCTGTCTGCACCGCTCCATCAAAGCCTCATCGCCGAGGATACCGCCCCTGCGCGTCATATCATAAATGTCCAACATATCTACGATGCAATTGTTTGCCGACATTCCGAACTTTGAAATCTGTTGTGTTCCCATGCTGACCCAGTGGTGATATCTTGATCCGCCCTGAGAAATCAAACCCAATGGTCTGGGCTTAAAAACCCGGGGATCAAGCGGCTCGCCGCCCTCCTCTTCACGCCGCTTGCGCACACGCTTGAAATGAGCAAGATCCGTATGCGTCCGCTCAAACAGCGTAACCATGGCCGCAGGCATCCCCATGGAATACACGGCTCCTGCTATCACAATCGCATCCGCATCCAGCATCACTTCATGCAGGGCAGTGGCATCATCCGGAATAATACACTTTGTATAACTTGCTTTGCCTTCCTCAACATTATTGAAGCAGACGGAACAATCCCTGCATCCGCTCATATTTAAATACAATCCGTTGACAAAGCCAACCTCCGCGCTCATCTTTTCCGCTTCTTTGAGCGCCAGCTTTACCATAATCTCTGAATTTCCAAGCCTATGTCCAAATGCAAGCCCTAAAATAAACATCTCTATGTCTCTCCTTCTCATACTTATTTTTGTTGCCGCTTATCTCTTCCGTACCTTAAGTCTGCTCGGGAGCAGCCTCCACCAGAGTCTTCTTCTTCCAACGCATCGCCAGAAAATAGCTCCATCCCAGAGCAACCGATACATACGGAGCAGCGACAGCTCCCATCCAATATCCTCTCAAACCAAGTCCGATAACCGTGCCGAAAAGAACACTCAGGCCAATCCGCGCCACGACTCCATCCATCATGGAGACAAACAAACTTAACTTGGTAGCACCGACACCCATCATTAATCCCTGCGAGGGGCCCATCAGCGCCATGGCCAGATACCCCCACACGGCAATCTGCAGGTAAGTTACCGACAGCTCCAGAACATCTGCCTCACTGCTGAACAGCCCGAACACCATCTTCGGCATGGTCAAACAAATCGTCATAAATGCAACTCCAAAGACAACTCCAACGAGTGCAGACCATAAAACCGCCTTTTGCGCCCGTTCCGGTTTCCGCGCACCCATATTCTGCCCTACAAAAGTAGCTGTAGCTGCCTGCAGAGCGCCGGTCACCACCTGTACCACCATGTTCAGCTTGCTTCCCACGCCATTGACAGCAGAGGCTATCACGCCATACGGGTTGACAAGACTCTGGACAAACGACATTGATATACCCACACATAAGTTGCCGCAGCATAAAGGCAACGCCAAACGTACAATCAAACGCAATTTTTCTCCTTCAGGCAAGAAATTTCTGAAAGACATACGAATTCCAAGCTTTTTTGCCGTGGAATCAGGTAAATCAATGCAAAGGCGCAGCTGCAGAACTGGCTGATCACAGTGGCCAACGCCGCTCCCGCAACACCTCTGTGCAATATAACCAGAAAAAGCAAGTCCAAAATGATATTCATCCCTGCCGTCACGGCACTGATCAGGAATGGAGCGCGGGAATCCCCCAGTCCGCGAAACACCGCGCTCACCACATTAAAAATATAATAAGGGATGAGCCCTGTGCAGCAAACCACAAAATAGGAAACCGTATTCTCAAAAACCGATGTGTCCGGATGAAGTAGCGACAACAGCGGCCGGGCAAAGACAAGTCCAATTACCGTCAATACCAACCCAAGACCAGCGCCAATCGTAATCAGGGTACCAATCGTGGCTGAAAGCTCTTCTCTCCGCTTCGCCCCAACATACTGCGAAATCAATATCTGCCCGCCGTTTCCGAGTCCTAACGCCATGGAATAGAGCAGCATGGTGAGCTGCCCTCCGATCGAGGCCGCTGACAATGCCGCGCTATCCAGATAATTCCCAATGACTGCCAGATCCACGAGGGTATAGAGGGTATTCATCAGATTTGCCGCCATAAATGGAAGCGAGAATAAAATCAGGTTTTTCAGAATATTCCCCCGTGTCAGGTCACGAATCAATGTCAAGCCCCCCCAACTGAATTCTCTAATATTTTTTTCTGCATAACCGCGGAAGCGGTCCTTCTTATGTTCTGCATCTTCTTTTGTAATCCCTTCTCTCTTCATTTTTGCGAACATCTCATCCAGATTGCTCCGAACCTCATACTCATGCTCACTGTGTCCGCCGATCCGAATTCTCGACCGTTCGAGCTGCTCCTCCGGAAAGACAAATTTGACCTTTCCGTCCTGCATTTCCACGGTACCCTCAATGCCGCAATGCGCACAGGTAACCTTGTTGTCCCCGCTGTGCATCATCAGATTCAGATGGCAGCTCGGACAGCTGTACTCATTATACCCTTTGTATTCCGGAAATTCCTCTCCTGACAGTACTGCTTCCACAAGATTATGTCCCATTCTGCGGCAGCGCTCCATCAACGCCTCATCACACGCCGAATTGATCCGTCTGGTCATATCCCACTCATCGATCATATCCACCACATATGTCATATTCGACATGCACAGCATATTCAGGTGCTGCAGTCCCAGAGATGTCCAGCTCTTCGTCCGTGCGCCTCCCTGGGAGATCAGCCCGGCATAGCGGAATTTAAACATCCGTTTATCCACACGCTTGTCCTCCGGAATCCCGGCCGCAACCCTTTCCTCATCTGTGATCATCGCGTTAAACCGATCCATAATCAGCTTATCGGTCAGGAGACGGCACTGTGCCGGCATTCCCAACGCCCAGACCGCGCCCCCATAGACAATCGCATCCGCATCATAGATTGCTTCATACAGCACATCCATGTCGTCCGTCTTCTTCACGCAGGTTCGCATCGGCGCCGTGCCGCGCATAAACAGCGCGTCGCATGCACCGCAGCTGTTACGCACATCGATCTTCAGGTCAAATGCCCTCAGGAAAGCAACCTGCGCTCCTTTTTCTTCCGCACCCATCAGCGCCTGCTTGACCATACACTCCGTATTGCCCATTTTTGTCCCAAAAGAAATTCCCAGTACCTTCATTTTCTACCTCCAATTTTTTTATTTTACATCTCATTCATGATTTCAGAAAGGACATCACTTCAGCGCACGAATGTATGCGGCGGCGTTCTCTCCCGCCATCCTACCGGAATTCACCGCAAATCCCATCGTGTTGCCGGGCATGTTCATATAATATGTACCGGCGTAGATCGTGCACACCTCATTTCCGGCTGCGTAAAAACCGGGCATCACACGACCCTCAGGATCAAGGCCTTCCATGTTGTCGTTCGCGCGGATCCCGCCCAGCGTGCCGTATCCCCCTCCGTACACTGCCCCGGCATAAAACCGCGGCGTACAGATCGGCTGTAAGTTTTTAGCGGACTTGCAGAAGTCCTCGTCTACCCCTTTCGCGCAGAAATCATTGTATCTCTCCACGGTTTCTTTTAATCCAGCCTCATCAATACCGGCTTTCTGCGCCAGCTCCTCCAGACTGTCCGCTCCCCAGATATGGCCATTTTTCCCCTCCAGTTCTCGAACTTCCTGATCGATATTGTCAGATGTGATCTTAACATTAAACATCTCGCCCTTCGACGGGTGTTTCATCGCCTCCTCGACCGCTTTCGCCTGCGTCGCGTCAAAAATCATGAATCCGACCCGATCCGGGCGCATGGCCAGGGCATTGCCCGTATACGGTCCGTTCATAAAAACATCCTCGTCCATAAAACGCTGCCCGTTTCTGTCTACCAGCAAGCTGGACAGATTACATGCCTGATTAACCAAGCTTCCCAACGGAATCGGTGTTTTCTTACTCAGCTCTAATTCAACCGGCGTCCTGCCGCAGCCCGCTTCCCATGCCATGCGAAG
>JAJQBM010000122.1 GCA_021203285.1 Clostridiales bacterium
CTCCACCTCAACGGTCTCTCCTACCTTTGCGCACAGCAGCGCCCGTCCGACCGGGGACTTATTGGAGATCATTCCCTTTAAGCTGTTCGCCTCAGTGGAACCGACGATCTTGTACTCCAGCTCCTCATCGAACTCGCAGTCCAGAATCCGAACCTGACATCCGACGCCGATGGCGTCCAGATCAACCTCTTCCTCCACAACGACCTCCGCGTTTTTGAGGATCTTCTCAATTTCCTCGATCCGCGTCTCAATGTCGCGCTGCTCGTCCTTTGCCGCATCATACTCCGCATTCTCGGAGAGGTCTCCCTGTTCGCGCGCCTCTTTTATCTTCTGGGCGACCTCTTTTCTGCGGATCACCTTCAGATCCTGCAGCTCCGTCTCCAGCTTCTGCAGACCCTGATAAGTCAAAAGATTTTTCTTACCCATATATCTGATTCCTCCTGTTGAAAGATATAGTAACGATATGTCATCGGGTTGTGTAAAATGATACAAAAAAGAATATCGCTTTGTCCCTGCGATACTCCCTCACGCGGTGCTTCTCACCGTTCTGCCCTGACAGTCAACATATTATACCCAATCGGCACTTTGATGTCAAGGCAGTCCTCCTCCCATTTTTTTCTTTTGAAAGGGAAGATAAATCACATCCTCCGGAAAACGGGAAACATCCGCCTCCCCGTTACGTTCAAAATCCAGAACCATGTTGCCGTACAGCGGCATGTCCCGTGATTTCGGCACGATGCGGACGATCAGGCCGTACTCCGCTTCCATGTAGTCTTTCCGGTCCGTGAAATAATCCGGCCTGTCCGTGCAAATTTCCAGAAAATTCAACCCGTCCTCCAGTTGGGCGAGCACCTGATCGACATCATCCTCCTCCCCGAAAACCTGACCGGGGCAGTCCGTATCGATCAGAATCGGGCGAAACCGGCGGTAATCCAGCCCCCGCCTCTCCAGCACCGCCGCGATGACTGCCCTGCTGTAAGCCAGATACGGGTTGACCCACGGCGCGCTTTCCCCGTTTTCCTGTCCGGCGTCTGCTCCCGCTTTTTGCCTCCGTCTCTGAAAGATGCTCTTCCATTTTCCGAAAAAATTTCTTCCCTTGCGCACAATTCATTCCGTCCGGTTGCGGTTAGTTAAGAATATGCGCTTTACTGTTTCCTTATGCGCACAAAAATTCCTCCAGCAGCCGTTCCAGATCCCCGTAGGTCTGGATCTCGTTGATCCGTCCCCGCAGGCGCGAAGAATTTTTATAACCGGCCGTATACCACGCCGCATGCTTTCGGATCTCCCGGATACCGATATATTCACCCTTCACCTCCAGCAAAAGCCCGGCGTGCCGAAGAATCATATCCGCCACCTCGCGGGCGGACGGTCTCGGCAGAGGCTCCCCCGTCTCCAGCTCGTGAAGAATCTGCCGAAAAATCCACGGATTTCCCTCCGCTCCTCTCCCGATCATAAACCCGTCGCAGCCGGTCTCCTCTCTCATCCGGATCACATCCTGCGCCGAGCGCAGGTCGCCGTTGCCGATCACCGGAATGCTGACCGTCTCTTTCACACGGCGGATAGTCTCCCAGTCCGCCGCTCCCGCGTAATACTGCTGCCGGGTTCTTCCATGAACGGTCACCGCGGCGACGCCGCAGCTCTCCGCGATCCTTGCGATCTCCACCGCGTTGACATGCTCCTCGTCAAATCCCTTGCGGATCTTTACTGTCACCGGTTTTTTCACTGCCTGAACCAGCTTAGACAAAATCTTCTCCACTAGCCGCGGATCGTTCATCAGCGCCGACCCCTCGCCGTTTTTGACCACCTTCGGCACGGGGCAGCCCATATTGAAATCCAGAACGGCAAACGGCTGCTCCTCGATTTTTGCCGCCATGTCCGCCAGAATATCCGGATCCGATCCGAAAAGCTGAAGGGAAACCGGCTGTTCCTCCGGGCGAATCTCCATCAGCTTTTCCGTATTCTTATTCCCATAATAGATTGCTTTTGCGCTGACCATTTCCATGCAGACAAGGCCGGCGACCTTTTCTTTGCACAGCAAACGAAATGGCAGGTCGGAAACTCCTGCCATTGGCGCTAAAATCAAATTATTTTCTAAAACCACATTGCCGATCTGAAGCTTCTCTGTTGGTCTCATATCATCCCCCGGTTCTCCGGCGTTTTCTCACTTTTCCTGCTTCTCGAAAATCAGGCGCATCCCGTACAGCGTAAGCTGCGGATCATAGATATCGATCGCGTCCGTCTCCTGTTCAATGATGCGTCCCAGCCCGCCGGTGGCGACCACCTTCACATCCTCCCGACCGAACTCCTTTTTCATCTGGCGGATGATATACTCCGTCTGCCCGACCTGTCCGTAGACCAGACCGGCCTGCATGCACGCGATGGTATCCTGCGCCAGAATGCTCTTCGGCTTTTTGATCTCAAACTCCGGCAGCTTTGCCGCCATACTCCACATCGACTGCGCCGATGTCCGGATCCCCGGCGCGATCACACACGCGGTAAAGGTTCCGTCCTCGTCCACCAGATCAAAGGTCGTCGCGGTTCCGTAATCAACCACGATCGCCGGTCCGCCGTAAAGCTCGTACACCGCCGCCGCATCCACAATCCGGTCCGCTCCCACCTGACGCGGATTGCGTCCTGCGACGCGGATGCCGGTTTTAATGCCGGATTCAATGATGATCGGTTTCGTGTGAAAATATTTGAGAATGGCGTTGGTCAGAGAATGCATGACATTCGGAACCACCGACGCGACGATCGCATCCGTAATATCCGCCACCGCCACCTCATTGTGAACCAGCAGCTCACAGATCACCATGCCGTACTCATCCGACGTGCGCGTCTGTATCGTTGTCATGCGAAACGTGGTCCGCAGCTTTTTCCCGTCGAATACGCCCAGCGTAATGTTTGTATTTCCGATATCCACTGTCAGTAACATCAGATGTCATCCTCCCCGATCTCTCCCAGAAAAACTGCCTTATAATATAGCTCCAGCGACTCCAACAGCTCCGTTTTTGTGTTCTGTATCTGACGGATCTTTAAAACACTCCCGATCTCATCATACAGAAGATCTCCTTCGTCTGCAGAGGTTTCCAGCCGCAGGCAGCCGTCAGCATCAAACTTCATCACCAGAACACCGCCCACATCCTCCGTGTACAACACGCAGAGAATCTTCAGCTCATCCTGAACCTGCGCGGGCAAACCGTCAAACTCCGGATTCAGATAATACTGCTTTGTGTATGCACTGGACGCACAGAGTATGGTCTCTTCGTCATTCATAAAATATTCTCCTCTATATCATACATATGATTCGAGCGACAAAAGGGTATGATACTACGGATTGTTCCGCACTTTTTGTCCCTTGTATCATACATATCCGTACACGCCCCGGACGGACACCTCTCCCGCGGAGACGCAGACCATGCCGTCCGCCGTCTCCACCAGAAGCTCCCCGCCCGCGTTGATTCCGCGGGCAACGCCGGTGTATTCCCGTTTCATATCCATCACGCGCACCTGCCTGTCCCGGTTGACCAAATGCGCCTGATACTCGTCCGCCAGCACGGAGAGATCCTGTGTTTTTAAAAAGACGGCATAATATTTCTCAAACTGCCGCATACAATTTGCAGTCAGCTCAGCCCGGCAGATGCGCTCTCCCGTCTGCTGATATACGGATGTCGCCATCTGTGCCACCGCCTCCGGGAAATCCCGGTTGTGAACATTGATGCCCACGCCGATCACGATGTAATTGATATAATCCATCTGCGCGCTCATTTCCGTCAGGATGCCGCAGACCTTCTTTCCGCTGCAGATAATGTCGTTCGGCCACTTAATCTGTACGCCCGGCACGCCCAGATCCTCCAGCGCTGACCGCACCGCCATTCCCATGACCAGCGTCAGCATGGAGGCATGCCCCGGCTCAATGTCCGGCTTCAACAGCAGCGACATAAAAATCCCGCTTCCCTTCGGGGACTCCCATGTTCTGGCTCGGCGACCCCTTCCGGCCGTCTGCTCCTCCGCGGCCACCAATAACCCCTGCGCTGCGCCGGGCTCCGCCTGACGCTTTACTTCCGTATTAGTGGAATCCACCGTGTCAAACACCTGCAGCGGATGTCCCGCCCATTCTGTGTCAAGGTATTCCTCCACACGCTCCGCAGTCAGCAGATCCGGCTCCATGCACAGGCGATATCCCCGGTTGCGCACCGCCTCGATCTCATAGCCCGCCTCTTCCAGTTGACGGATGGCCTTCCATATGCTTGTCCTGCTGACGCCGAACCTCCGGCTGATCTCCTGGCCGGAGAGGAAACCGTCGGTTTCCCTGAGAAGCTGTAAGATCTTTTCCTTCATCGCCGTTTAGTCTCCCAGCGTCGCCAGCATCACCGCTTTGATCGTGTGCATACGATTCTCCGCCTCGTCAAAGACAATGGACTGCTCACTTTCAAAAACCTCATCCGTCACTTCCATCGCGTCCAGTCCGTATTTGTCATGAATCTGCGCGCCGATCTTTGTCCCCAGATCATGGAAAGCGGGAAGGCAGTGCATAAAACGGCACTGCGCGCCCGCGGCCTCCATCAGCGCACGGTTCACCTGATACGGAGTCAGATCCCGGATCCGCTCCTCCCACACCTCGTCCGGCTCACCCATGGACACCCACACATCCGTGTAGATCACATACGACCCCTTCACAAACACAAAAACAACCTCCGTCAGCTCGATCACGGCGCCTGTCCCGGCCGCAATCTCCCGGCAGGTCTCCACCAGCGCCGGATCAGGGAAATACTTCCTGTTCGTGCAGGCCACAAAATGCATCCCCAGCTTTGCGGATAAGATCATGAGCGAGTTCCCCATATTATAACGGGCATCGCCCATATAGACCAGCTTGATCCCCTTTATGCGGCCGAAATGCTCCCGGATCGTCAGGGCATCCGCCAGCATCTGCGTCGGATGAAACTCATTTGTCAGCCCGTTCCACACCGGCACACCGGCGTATTTCGCAAGCTCCTCCACGATTTCCTGTCCGAAGCCGCGATACTCAATCCCGTCATAAATGCGGCCAAGCACACGGGCCGTGTCCGCAATGCTCTCCTTTTTCCCGATCTGGGAAGCTGAAGGGTCCAGAAACGTCGCCTGCATGCCCAGATCAAAGGCAGCTACCTCAAAAGAACAGCGGGTTCTCGTGCTTGTCTTCTCAAAAATCAGCGCGATATTTTTCCCGCGCAGCGCATCATGCGGGATTCCCTTCTTTTTTTTGTCCTTCAGATCCGCCGCAAGGTCGATCAGATATGTAATCTCTTCCGGCGAGAAATCCAGCAGCTTCAGAAAATTTTTTCCTTTCAAATCCATAATGACACCTACTCTCTGACATGATTTTTAACATGAAGCGGGCTGCCGGAAAGCAGCCCCCATATGACACGATCGGGGATGGCCGCACCGCAGCCACCCCGTTTACTGTAAAATGTAAAACTCCCGCTATTTCCCGGACGAATGAGGCGCGGTATTATGCCTCACCCTTCACATCCGCAGCAACCTCCACCACGGATTTTGCGAGTCCCGCGATCCCCTGAATCTCGGAGGGAATAATGATCTTGGTCGCTTTTCCGTCGGCCGCCTTTGCGAATGCCTCCAGGCTCTTGATCTGCAGCACTGCCGCATCCGGTTCTGCCTCCTTCAGGAAACGAAGTCCGTCCGCGTTGGCCTGCTGAATCTTTAAGATCGCCTCTGCCTGACCCTGTGCCTCCTGAACGGTAGCCTCGCGCTTTGCCTCCGCGCAAAGGATCGCCGCCTGTTTCTCGGCCTCCGCATCAAGGATTGCAGACTCTTTCTTACCTTCCGCCACGAGAATCGTGGATTTCTTCTCACCTTCCGCACGGAGGATCGCCTCACGGCGCTCACGCTCCGCCTTCATCTGTTTCTCCATCGCGTCCTGGATGGCCTGCGGCGGGATGATATTTTTCAGCTCAACGCGGTTTACCTTGATGCCCCACGGGTCCGTGGCAATGTCAAGGGATGCGCGCATCTTCGTGTTGATCGTCTCTCTGGAGGTCAATGTCTCGTCCAGCTCCAGATCACCGATGATATTTCTCAGGGTCGTCGCCGTCAGGTTCTCGATCGCCATGATCGGATTTTCCACACCGTAAGCAAAAAGCTTCGGATCCGTGATCTGGAAAAACACGACCGTATCGATCCGCATGGTAACGTTATCCTTGGTGATCACCGGCTGCGGTGCGAAATCAACCACCTGTTCCTTTAACAATACGCGCTTCGCAATGCGGTCGATAAACGGCATCTTGAAGTGAAGTCCCACTTCCCATGTGCCCTGATACGCACCGAGACGCTCCACGACAAACGCGTTCGCCTGCGGGACGATCTTCACGCAGGAAGCGATAATAATCACAATAATGACAATAACAATGATGATGGCAATAAGCATATAATCTCCTTTCGCGCGATGGCAACCCATCTGTCAGCAATGATTCTTTATTATATTTTCAGGGATCTCCCGCTCCCTGTTGTGTTACTGCAAATCCTGCGGCCTGTCCCCTCTCTCAACAATGAGCTTCACGCCGCTGATCCGGCGTATCGTGACCCGCGCATCCTTCGGGATGTGCTCCGTCTCCGCAGCGCTCCGGGCCGACCACTCCTGTCCGCGGACGAGAACCCTGCCCTGCGCGCGGATATTGTCGATCTCCTCTATGACAATCGCCGTCTGCCCGACCAGGCTCTGCGCGTTCGTCTGCACGCGCTCCCGGTTAAAGTGCTTCCTTGCCCACGGCCGGATCAAAAACAGCAGCACCAGCGACACAATAACCGCCGCGATCACCTGTACATAAATGCTGACATTCGTAAAGCTGAGCAGCAGCGCGACCAGCGAGCCACCGGCAAACCAGATTGATGTCAGACCGAGGGATACCAGTTCTGCTACCAGAAAAGCAGCAAAGAGTATCAGCCAGAAAAGCTGTATATCTGTCAGAAATCCCATCCTTTATCCTCCCCGTATATTCGACTGCAGTCGTGTTGTATCATATCTGTCCCCTGAGCCTCATTCTTTTATACTATACTATATCTTTCCCACTTTTACAACTAAAAACCGGATTTCCTGAATTACGCATTTTGTCCGGACATAAAAAGACCCGCTCCTTTTTCGGAACGGGTCTCCCTTCCTGTTTTATGTCAGTCACGACACGTCTTTCTTAATAAAAAACCTGTTGCCCGATCACGGTTCCTCCGCTGCTTCCCGCATGGAAATAGATGGCTCCTCCGGTATTATCCCCGCCGTTCATCGCCGCCTGCGCCGCCTGATAACAGCTACCGGAGATACTTCCGCTGCCGAGGACACGGGAAAGCTTTCCGCTGGACGCCGGAGAAAACTGTCCGCTCTGATAAATCACGCCGGAAACACTGTTCGGGAAAGAACCGCTCCGGACACGGTTCATAACCACCGCTCCGACTGCCAACTGGCCCTCATAGGATTCCCCGCCGGCCTCACACTGAATCAGCGCTGCCAGAAGAGTCAGATCGTCCGCGGACGCGCTGACCGCTGTTCCCGATGTCGCGACTGTCTCCGTGGAAGCCGCTGAGGCGGCGGCTGCTGCGGCAGCTTCCGCCGCCTGCTGCGCATA
>JAJQBM010000273.1:0-384 GCA_021203285.1 Clostridiales bacterium
GTACCCGCTCCTGCAATGCCGACAGAGTGCGCAGCTCCTTTTCAAATTCGCTGACGACTGCCTCGGTTCGTCTGATATCGATTGCCTGCATCTGTCTGTCTCCTCCTTACATTTCGCATTCTAACACTGCGTTTTCATCCTGTTTTTATATGCTGACGGGCGACCTGTTTTCCTGACCGGCGACCGGTTTTGCCCAAATCCGTCAGACCAACACCAACCGGCTCCCGTTTCCGATTCCATTCTGCTTCAGGGTCTCCCCCATCGGCAGAATCACAGACCGGCTGCTGTAGTTGAGAACCACCACCTGCATGAGATCCTCATCCATGCAGGCAAGACACCACGTCAGCCGCTGCCCCCGCTCAACCCAGAGGATGACAAGCGGGG
>JAJQBM010000273.1:394-7588 GCA_021203285.1 Clostridiales bacterium
TCACAGACCGGCTGCTGTCGCACAAAAGCAGATCCTGAATCATTTCCTCATCCCGGCCCGCATGCCCGGCGGTCAGGATCTCGCCGATCTCCTCCACAACATTGGCAATACATACGTTTTCATTGACCTTAAAATCATACTGCTCGTTGACAGCCGGGACATAGATGTCTACCAGAATCATTCTTCCCTCTCCTCTCTCATAAACGCATCCTCATCTGCGCCGGGATCCAGATCGTCCTCCGTGACCTCCTCCCCTCCGGCTTCCGGAATCTCCCACATCAGCTCCTCCGGCACTTCCGGCACTTTCTCGGGAATCCACCCCTCCTCCAGCATATGCTGCCAGACCATATCCACCGGAAGCCGAGACACTTCATAGGTATCCTCTCTCCGGGCGGAGGGAACGACCTTCACCGCTTCCTTTCCGATATAAAACATACACGACCGGCCGCTTTTTTTGTGAACCTCCAGCGTCGTGTCCGCATCTCGGATCACGGCAAAAATATCTCCGATCTCCCCCGCGGCGACAAAGCCATCCCCCGGATTTTCCAGAAGTCCGCGGCGCGTCAGCTCCTGCATCGCCAGAACCACCTGTTCCCGGTTCATATCATCCATTCCCATATCAAATCCGCGCAGAGCCGTGATTCCGACCGCCGCCGCGACTAGGACAAATTCTGTGTTTGTCAGCAGATAATTTCGATTTTCCATTGCTTTTCCCCTCGTATTTTCCGCAACTGTCCAGCGTCTCCACAGTTACACATTTTCTATCCCTGATTCAGCCCTGCTCCGCAAAGCACTGCCGCACCTCCGATTTATAGCTACGGGAGAGCGGCAGATCGATCCCCTGCTTTAAGAGCAGCAGATTTTTGGACAGCATGAGCCGTTCAATGCAGGCAATGTTGACCAGATAGCTGCGGTGGCAGCGGACAAAGGTCGCCCGCATCTGCTCCGCCAAACGATCCATGGTATCATAAAACCCGTATTCGTCCGTCTCCGTACACGCATAAATCTTTTTTCACGCGCCTCAAAGTACAAAATACGAGCCAGCGGAATCCGCTGCGTCTCCTCGCGCGTCTCCACGCGGAACACCTCCGCATCCTCCGTTTTTGCGATAAACTGCCGAAAGGCCTCCTCCAACGCCCGGTGGACATGCTGCCGGGAGAGCGGCGAGAGCAGAAGCGATGCCGCCAGAATCGTCGGCTTCATATAAGTGACCGGCGACATATCCACATCCGCGATCAGGATGATCGCCGCCTTCGGATAAAACGCGCGCAGCCGTTCCGCGGAGGCGACGCCGCCCGCAGCGGATACGTCGACACAAATAATATCCGCCAGAGCTTTTTCCGCAAGAAATGTCTCCATCTCCTCCCCGGAGCGAATGGTGATAATCCGAACCCGCTCATCCGTATATTGCGCGGCCTCTGCGCGTATCTCATCCTCCAGCAGCGGAATATCCGCCCGGCGAATTCTCAAAACGCCCGCAATCATCAGAATCCTCCCTTGACGAGCGGCAGGACGATCGCCTGCGCCATGCTGCTGTCTTCCGGATCTGCCGCATAGCCGTTGTCCGACTTCGTCGTTTTCTGCTGTTCTTGGAAATTCAGGTTTGTAAACTGGAACAGCCGTTGTCCGTTCAGGTTTCCTCCGAGATGAATACCCGTCCGGTAGGAGGACATATTGACATAGATACTTCTGCCGATGATCTGCGCCGTCTGCTCTGGATTGATCAGGCCGATAAAGAAGAACCCGTGATTCTCCCCCCTTCTCCGTGATATTTTCCAGATAAGCGTACATACTCCCAACTCCCTCAGACGGGTGATAAATGGTATTGACAAATTCCGCCATGTCCGCGATAAAAATAAAAATCTTCTTCTCGGCACTCATGTGCTCCGCAATCTCCATAGCATCCATGCCCTCAGCCTGATATGCCCGTTTCTTCGCGTTTCGCTCCTTGAATACCGGAATCGTGTCCCGGAAAAATTCGTAGACGTCCCTCTCATCCCCAAGGTATTTCACGCCCAGCTGCTGCGCCGTCGTCCCGAACTCATTGCCCTTCAGCTCGATCACACAGGTCTCGGCATTCTCCGTCTTTGCCGCCGCGAAAAGCATCGCCTTCATGACATTTTTCTTGCCGGTTCTGCCCCGACCCTGAATCAGATAGCAGTAGGAAGACCACAGATCCACGGAATACACCGACGCATCCTCCGCCGCATAGGCAAACGGAAGATATCTGGGGTTCTCCAGCGCCATCCGGTACTCGTCCATCTGACAGAAATCCGAAAAGACAGGACTCTCCGGTATCACCGGAATTGCTCTTGCCTTCGGTCCGCGCCACGCCTCTCCCATCTCGCGGCACTGATTCCCGATCGTCTCCTTCAACTGATAGGTATTCTCCGCCTCCATGGCGAGTGCCGTCTGGAACTCCAAAAGCGCACCGTCCACATATGCGAGGCCGCGCCCCTTCACATCGGTCTCCGGCAAAATCTCCACACGGGTTGTTCGCAGCGCCTCCGCGTATTTGAACTTATCTCCCATTTCCAGAGAGATGACCGTCCGCATATTGTCACCCACCCTTGTCGGCAACTCATTCGCCCCGAATCCGCCGCATGTAATGACAAGGAAAATTCCGTATCCGACGCCTTCCCGCGACAGGCGGACCATATCGTCGTCATACTGGCAGTTCGTCTTCTCCCGGAAATTTGAATAATTGTCAATCACCACGAGCACGGCCGGGAGGGGATTGCCCTGCCCGCGGCTTTTTACCGCCTCAAGATACTGATCATAGCTTGCGCCGCCGAAAAGTTCCCGCCGCTGCGCGATAAGACGATCCACCAGAAAGAAAAACTTCTTCACCTTATCCTCATCCGTGTCAATGACCACACCGCCGCAGTGAGGCGCTTCCGCGAAGGGAAGCAGCATACGGCTGCTATAATCCAGAATATAGAAATTCAGTTCCGCCGGACTGTAGGAGAAAATCATTCTATACAACAGAGTCTGTAAAAATGTACTCTTCCCCGTAGCGACTGTCCCGCAGACCGCCAGATGGCCGGTCTCCGCGAAATCGACGACAAAGGCATCCTGTGCCTGATGCACCGGATCATCGTAAAGTCCCGCCATGGTCTTTAAATTCCATCGGCCCGAGTACTCCGGCCATACCCCATCCTGATAAATTTCCTGTCCGTAACCGGGCAAATCCCTCAGGTAAATCCGCTCTGAGAGCACTGGGAGCCACATCAACATCCGGCGGTCATAATGCCATTCATCCGCAATCTGATTCAGATACGCGATAGCCGCATCCAACTGAGTCATCTCCTTGACCTCGGCGGAAGTCTTTTTCTTCGCCGTGCTGCGCGCCGCCTCCCTGCCGGTCAGGGTCATGCGGATGGCCGCCGCACTGCGGTTCAACGCGGGGTCATCGATGTAATCCGCCCCGCTATAGCCGGACTGAAACTGTTCATAAATCTCATCGCTTCCCACCTGAAGGAACCCGCGCCCCGCCTGTGTGATATAGGCGGCATCCGGCTTGTGAAGCATATCGTTGCTGTCCTGCCGATCCTGCACGCGGAGGCAAAGACGGAACTTGGAATTGCTCCAGATATTATCATCCACCGTGCCGCTGGGCTTCTGCGTCGCCAGAATCAGATGGACGCCGAGACTCCGCCCCACCTGCGCCACACTGATCAGCTCCTTCATAAACTCCGGTTCCTCCCGCTTCAGCTCCGCGAACTCATCGATGATGATAAACAGATGGGGAACCGGCTGCTCTGCCTCCTGATTTTTGTACAATCTTGTATACAGGTTGATGTTGTTTACATTGTGCTCCGCAAAAATCCGCTGCCTCCGCTGATTCTCACTTTTGATGGAGATCATCGCGCGGCTCAACTGATTTCCGGAGAGATTGGAGATCTGTCCGGCCATATGGGGCAGACCTGAGAAAAGATTCGCCATACCGCCGCCCTTAAAATCAATGATAAAAAAGACGATGTCATCCGGGCTGAAATTGACTGCCAGCGAAAGAATATAAGTCTGGAGCGTCTCGGATTTTCCGGAGCCTGTCGTCCCCGCAACCAGCCCGTGCGGGCCGTGATATTTCTCATGAATGTCCAGACAGCAGAGGCTGCCGCCGTTTTTCACGCCGATCGGCACGCGCATGGTCTCATAGTTCCGGTTCTTTTTCCAGCGCTCCACTACGCCAAGCTGCTCCAGTGACCGAATACCGTACATCTCAAAGAAATCCATGGAATCCGGGATTTCACCGCTGACAGCGGTCTCCTTCACCTCGATATCACAGAGTGTCCGCGCCAGTTTTTCCAGTTGTGCGCCGGTCACGCGCTCCAGCGTCAGATCCCGGCTCTCCTCCATCTCATGGAAGACATGGAAAAATCCGCTTCCCTGCCCGTCATTCTGGATAATAAACTCACAGGTGTTCGGCAGATCGCGGTACTCCCGCGCCAGCAGAACCGTCGTAATCCCGTATGCCGGGTCAGGATGATAAATCTGGTTCTCCAGCAACTCCCCCTCCAGAAGACTCATGTCGTCCACAAAGAGGATATAATGCGGCAGCGGATACTCCGTCCGCTGCTGCTGATCCTCGGTGCGCTGACGCACCACGGAAGCAAGCTCATAGAGAATATCGCCCCCCGGCGGTTTGTCAGAACCAATCAGCCGGGGCGTTTTAGCCGCCATCCAGCCAGGGGGAAGCCCCCGGGCAAAGCTGAACCGCTCCCGGTTCGCTTCTGTCCCCCGATAGATAAATCCGAACTTCACATCCGTATAGCTGTTGTTTGCCGCGATCTGGGCAATGATGTTAAACGCCACATCATAAGCGCCCCGCTTCCCCGGACCGCCAATGATGCCGATCAGCCCCTTTTCCCGCAGATCTGCACAGACCGGCACGGAAAGCAGATTGGCGTAGCTGTCCCGGATTAGCGCCGGTTTCTCCGCCAGATCATCCCGGATCAGCGTAAATTTTTCCTTCGGAATCTTAATCTGCGCCTGAAACGGCACAGTTCCTGTCCCCAGACGGACAGTAATGAAGTCCTTCTGCCGCTCGTTGCGGTTCCAGAGACGAGTCTCTCCTCTGTCAAACCCGCAGCATTCCTCACCGGTGATATACATGCTGTAGAGTGCCTGCCGGTTCTCCTCATACTTCTGTTTTATAAAATCCGTGATGGAGATCAAATACTGGCCGTAGGCGTTATAGCGCAGCTCTTCCTCCTCCTCTTCCTCTTTGTCCGAATAGCGCAGGTTCATCATCGCCCAGACCACACCGATGATAGCGGAAGAGACGGCCGTGATAACACCTGTGAACATATAGACGCTGTTTCCGGATCCGCCGACCCGCGCAGCGTAAATATAGACCAGGCATCCGAGAAGCATGGGCAGCGCCATGGTCAGACTCGGACCGATCGTCATGAGCAGCGGGCGCTTTTTGGTCCGATTCAGCTGAGGCGGCGCTTCGATCTCAATATCGTCCGTGTAAAGCTCCACGAGTGCGCGCGGCGCCCGCTTAAAATACACTTTTTTCGGCGAAGCGTCTCCTCCGCGTCAGCGACAAGCCCCTCGCGCGGATGATACACCGCCAGCGCGTCATCCCGGATCTCATAAGAGCCGGACAGCGCACAAACCGCCAGATAAGACCCGAGATACAGCAGCCGCAACTCAAAAAGCGTGATCCGGTCGCCAAAATTCAAAACTGCCTGTCCGCGCACCCGGACACCGTTGATATAGGTCCCGTTGCTGCTGTTGTCCTGCAGCACCCATCTTCCCTCATAAGCATACAGCACCGCATGCCTGCCGAGAGACAAGCCCCTGAAAATCATAGACGATGCTGTTATGGCTTTCCTTACCGATGGTGATCTGGCGGGCATGGTCCAACCGGTATTTCCGGTAAAACGGGTAGGCTCGCTCCGACCGGAAGATGACCATGGAAATTCTCACGCTCTCCATCCCCCGAAACTCAAAGACCATTCCATTCTCCAGCGGAACATCCGTCCCCGCCTTCCCGTCATAGCTCCGGATATCGTAATAGCCGCGCGGGCAAAATCTCCAGATGCCGTCCATATTTTCCATGCTGACGACATAGCTCTGCCGTAAGCCGAAAATGTGCCTGTCCAGAATAAAATCATAATCCGCATCCAGAATCTCCGGGAGTATAAACTCCTGATAGCCGTCTGCGGCATATGCCATCACTGTGTATCGCATTGTACCCTCTCCTCCCCCCTGCAAATTTTATTACAGCAGACCGCCGTGTTCCGCTGCCTCCCGGTCATAAAACAGGCCAATCCGCAGGCAATAGTTCCCCACCAGAATCCGGTCGCCGTCCTCCAGCTCCTCAATCTCCTGTCCGCCAAGCTGTTTTTTTCGGAACAGGCCGTGACGAACCACCGTTCCGTTGGCGGATCCCAGATCCTGAAGATAAAGCCTGTAGCCGACCCGCGCAATCTTGCAGTGCAGACGCGAGATCTCCTCGCCCCGGATCGAGGCCTTGTTATCCCGGCTGCGCCCGATCGTAACTGGCTCATCTAGTGCAAAGACAGACGCCAGCCATGGCTTCGTGTCGGGAAAGTCTATCCGCAGGAAAAGGCTCTGATACTCCTCCAAAGCCGCCTGATCGCTGGTAATCCGGTTCTGCAGGGTCTTGTTTAAGACCCGGATCTCCATGAACTTATAGATACTCTTGCAGGTTTCCCGCAGTTTTTTCTGTTTTGTCTTTCGGAGAATGAGAAAAATGATCCCTTCCCCAATACCCGCGGCCCCGCAGGCCAAAAGCAACAATATCATCCCGCCATCCCCCTGTCAGAATGTATACTGAAACTGATACGTGACGGAACCGATGGTGAGCAGGTCCCCGTACATTAGAGGTGTAGCGCCCGTCACCCGGCAGTGATTCAGATAGGTATGGTTGGTGGAGCCAAGATCCTGAATCAGTATCCGTTCGCCCTGACGGTAAATCTGACAGTGCTTTCTCGAAACCTTCCCGTCCGCGATCTGAATCTGCGCCGTACTCTCCGGCGCAGACCGCCCCACCACGATCTGGTCACGGAGCAGACATTGATAGTATGTCTTCTGTCCGGGGTCATACAGGCAGATCTCCATCTCCGAAAAAGAGCTGGTGATCGGCACACGGGGATACTCCCCGCGGTAGAGCGTGTCCGTATCATCGCCTGTGAGATAGATTATATCCCTATCCTTCTC
>JAJQBM010000149.1 GCA_021203285.1 Clostridiales bacterium
ATTATAACAGCAATCTCACACATCAGCAGCTCGCGGAGCTGATCGGCTGCTCCCGCGTACAGGTCACGCGTACACTGAATGCCCCTAATTTTTATACGAAGGATAATAACGAAAAGAACCGGGAGAAGTGATGGAACGAGACCTGACCAAGGGCAGTATTGCCCGCACCATGCTCCTGTTCGCCCTTCCCATGATGCTGGGAAATCTTCTGCAGCAGGTTTATAATATCGCGGATACCATTATTGTGGGGCGCTTTATCGATGCGAATGCTCTGGCCGCTGTCGGCAGCGCCTACACGCTGATGACATTTCTGACCTCAGTGATTCTGGGGCTCTGCATGGGATGCGGAGCTCTTTTTTCTACATATTACGGCGCCGGAAAAATGGATCAGTTAAAGGAGAGTATCTGGGTCTCCTTCTGGCTAATTCTGTTCGTTACGGTTGTGATTTATTTTGTCGTATTCTCGGCAACTGACGGTATCCTGCGACTTCTGCAGGTGCCGGAGGAAGTCTACAGCTCGATGTACACTTATGTACGAATTATTTTTTTCGGCATCGGATTTACATTTTTCTATAATTTTTTTGCCTTTGTCATGCGGTCCGCCGGCGACTCCGTGACGCCACTGGTCTTTCTGACGCTCTCCACGATCCTCAATATCATTCTGGATCTCTGGTTTGTCATCGGCCTGCGTATGGGCGTGGGCGGAGCTGCCGCAGCCACCGTAACCGCGCAGGGAGTGGCAGGAATCGGCATTGCACTGACCGCTCTTATAAAAATGCCTCTTCTGCGGATCGGAAAGCAGCATCGGATTATCCGCCGGGAGATGGTCGCGCAGGTCGGAAACTATGCCTGCCTCACCTGCCTGCAGCAATCAACCATGAATTTCGGGATTCTGATGATACAGGGTCTGGTCAACAGCTTCGGCGCCACGATCATGGCGGCCTTTGCCGTCGCCGTGAAAATCGACACACTGGCCTACATGCCGCTGCAGGAATTCGGCAACGCATTCTCTCTGTTTATTTCCCAGAATCACGGCGCAGAAAAAAAGACCGTGTGCGGCAGGGTATTCGAATCTCTGTCCGCATCGCGGTCTTATTTGGCATCCTGGTCTCCGTCATCGTATGGATTTTTGCGGGTCAATTCATGTCTGTGTTTGTCAGCGCAAAAGAAATCACCATCATCGCCGCCGGTGTGCGCTACCTGCGCATTGAGGGCGCGTTCTACTGGGGAATCGGCTGTCTATTCCTCCTCTACGGCCTGTACCGCGCAATCGGAAAGCCCGCCATGTCTCTGGTGCTGACCATTATATCGCTGGGAACCAGAGTTGCCCTTGCATACCTTTTTGCTCCGAATACGCCTCTGGGCGTTGACGCGATCTGGTGGGCGATCCCCATCGGATGGATGCTGGCGGATCTGACGGGTTTTCTCTATTATAAAAAAAGATCTCTTCCACATAAATCTTCTGTACAATCACATCAGCGGCGCAAACAACCGCAGCGCGCGCCATGTTATTATAATTTTATAAATTCCGCGGCATCGGTTGAAAAAGCAGGCGGCTGCCGATATAATACGGGGAAAAAGGAGTAAAAGATTGACCAGCAAAGATATTATACGCGAAAAAATCAATGAAGCTGTGGCATCTGTGCTTCCGATCACAGTCATTGTCGCCATCCTGTGCCTCCTGTTTGCGCCGATCAGCAACGGACTGCTTCTGTCCTTCCTTATCGGTTCCCTCCTGCTTATCGTAGGTATGGGATTGTTTACACTGGGCGCGGATATGTCTATGACACAGATCGGACAGCATATCGGAGCGAAGATGACGCAGTCCCGCAAGCTTTGGTTTATCCTGCTGCTCAGCTTTATTCTGGGCGTGGCGGTAACCGTGTCCGAACCGGATCTTCAGGTGCTGGCAACCAATGTCCCGGGCATTGATAAGACGGTTCTCATGCTCACGGTGTCGGTGGGTGTGGGTCTGTTCCTCGCGGTCAGCATGCTTCGCATCCTGCTGGGCATTCCCCTGCAGCGGCTGCTTCTGGTGTTTTATGCGCTGATCTTTCTTCTGGTTGCCTTTTCGGATTCGGACTTTCTGGCAGTGGCCTTTGACTCCGGCGGTGTGACAACCGGACCGATGACCGTTCCGTTTATCATGGCGCTGGGCGTCGGTGTCACCTCCATCCGCAGCGATGAAAATGCCAAATCCGACAGCTTCGGTCTGGTGGCCATGTGCTCCATCGGCCCGGTACTGGCGGTATTGATTCTGGGGTTCATTTACGGGGACAGCCTAGGATCCGGAGTGGAGACCGTCATCCATGATTTTGCCACTTCCGTAGAGCTGGGTCACGGATATCTGGCGGAAATCCCCGTATATATGAAGGAGGTGGCGGTGGCGCTGCTTCCGATTTTCGCATTCTTCCTGATTTTTCAGATCGTGTCGCTGCGCCTTCAGAAGATCCCCCTGATCCGGATTTTCATCGGCGTGGCCTATACCTATGCAGGGCTGGTGCTCTTTCTCACCGGCGCAAATGTAGGGTTCTCCTCTCTGGGCTATGTGCTGGGAAGCGCCATCGGGAGAAGCCGTTTTTCCCTCCTTCTGGTCCCGTTGGCCATGATCATGGGCTGGTTTATCATCAATGCGGAGCCCTCCGTCCACGTTCTCAACAAGCAGGTGGAGGAGGTCAGCGCCGGAGCGATCTCAGAGAAAGCCATGGGAACCAGCCTTTCCATCGCCATCGCGCTGGCCATGGGGCTTGCGATGATCCGCGTCCTCACCGGCATTTCCATTCTCTGGTTCCTGATACCGGGGTACGCTTTTGCTCTGGTGCTGACGTTTTTCGTCCCGCAGACCTTCACAGCCATCGCCTTTGACTCCGGCGGCGTGGCTTCCGGCCCCCTGACCGCCACATTCATGCTTCCCTTTGCGATGGGCGCGACGACAGCCCTCGGGGGAAATATCATGACCGATGCCTTCGGCCTGGTAGCCATGGTCGCCATGATGCCGCTGATTGTCATTCAGCTCATGGGCGCAGTCTATGTGATCAAAACACGCCAGGCGGAGACAGCAACGGTTTTACCGGTCTTTGCGGACGACGAGATCATCGAGTTGTGGGAGGTGAGATAAACTGGAACTGTATTATATCATCGGCATTGTAGACAGAGATAAAACAGAGGATATGACAGGGATTTACCGCGACTCCGGCGCCAATCTGGTGATGACAAGCCTCGCGAGAGGCACCGCCACGGCGGAACACCTCTCCCTGTACGGACTGGACCGCACCGAGAAGGCCATCGTGAGCGCCGCTGCCGGACCGGATATCCGGAAACAGGTTTTTCGCGCGGCGAAGAGAAAGCTGTTCATCGATATTCCGGGAAACGGCATTATCATGGCCGTCCCGGTAAAAAGCGTGGGCGGCGGCAGCACCCTCGCATATATGACCGACAGTAAAGTTTCCAGCGAAGGAGTACCGGATATGAATTTTGAGTATGAACTGATTATCGTAATTTTGAACGAGGGCTACTCGGACATGGTGATGGACGTGGCCCGCGCGGCCGGGGCAGCCGGCGGCACCGTGCTTCACGCCAAGGGGACCGCAGCCGCAGGAACCGAGAAATTCTTCGGAGTCTCCCTTGGGACGGAGAAAGATGTCATCTATATCGTATCCTCCGCCAAAGAAAAAGCGGGAATTATGAAAGCCATCGCCGGAAACGCCGGAACGGAGACCAAAGCCGGGGCGATCTGTTTTTCCCTGCCGGTCTCGGCCGTGGCCGGCCTGCGGCGGCTGGATGATGATTGAAGCGAGGCGCTGATAAATAGTGAAAAAATAGTGTAATTTTAGTGGAAAAAATTCGCCAGCGTCAATAACGTTGGCGAATAATCCTTTCTACCCTTTTTATTCTGACCGCAGCGCCGTCGCCGGATCCATCTTTGACGCTTTCCGCGACGGGATCAACCCGCCGATCAATGTCAAAACTACACTCAGAACAACCAACATAATACAGTAAGCCATCGGGAGATACGCCCGGGCGTTGTCGTCCTGAACAAAGTTGTGTACCACCATGTTGATGGGGAACAGCAACAGGAGGGCAATCCCTACCCCCAGCAGACCAGCGCAGAGGCCGACGATAAAGGTCTCCGAGTTAAATATCTGAGCGATATTCCGCTTGGATGCGCCGATTGCACGCAAAATTCCGATCTCTTTGGTGCGCTCCAATACGGAGATGTAAGTTATGATGCCGATCATGATGGACGAGACAATCAGGGAGATTGACACAAATGCAATCAACACATAGGATACAAGGTTTATGATCGTCGTCACGGTGGACATCATGGTACCGACCAGATCCGTGTAGGTAATCTGCTTCTCCTCTTCCCCGGCATCCTGCATTTTCGTGTTGTAAGCATCAATGATGGCCACAACCTGATCCTTACTCTCGAAATCCTTCGGATAGATATCAATCTCTGTCGGACTGTCAAAATCCACATAACCCAGACTCGCAAGGTTATCTTCATAGCTTGCGCCGGAGGCAGTGCTCATAGAAGTCATGAGTTCAAGCAGCGCATCTGAGTCCATATTGGTAGAAAACGCCTCCATGATGGAATCTGTGCTGAGGCTCATGGAATCTGTCATCTCCTCCGCGATGCTGTCCATCATCTCTTCCATAGAGCCAGCGATGGCGGAAGTTAGCTGGGCAGAAAGCTGGGTCATAGCCGTTTCCATCTGGGCGGACATCGAGGCGCTCTGGGTCATAGCCGTTTCCATCTGGGCGGACATCGAGGCGCTGATGGACTGCATATAGGATTGCATATAGCTCTGCAAAGCGGAGCCGATGATACTCTCCAGCGCATCCATATCCAGCATACCCATGATCCCGGCGCTCAGCGTCTGCACGGCGGCATCCGAGCTGAGATAGGCGGTCAGCCCCTGACTGATACTGTCCGCGGAAGCCAGATTGTTGGCGGATGCGTAGGAACTATAACCGGCAACCAGCGCTGCCGAAATAGAATTTAACTGATCAGCGGAGATCGTGATGCTGGCTGCTCTCGCCGAGAGCCAGTCTGTCAGCACCGCGGAGGGATCGCTGGCATTCGTCAAGTCATCGATCAGCTTCTGAACATCCGATGCACTGATATCGCTAAACGCATCCGTAAGAATTGCAGATATACTGTCCGAGAGAATCGCCTGCGCCTCCGAGCTGTTGAGGTAAGCGGTGAATCCATCCGTCAGATCCTCATAGGTTGCCATGGAATTTTCTGCAGCATAGTCGTCATACCCCGCCAGCAGAGCAGCCGCGAGCGCATTGACATCCTCGGAGGATGCATTGAAGGCATCGCTGACCTCGACCCCCTCCAGCAGCTCACTCAGATCCATGTCGGAAAAATCCATACCGGAGAGATCCATGCTCATGCTGCTTGTGTCCATAATGTCCGAGAGATCCAGAGAGCTGATATCAAGCATAGAGGACAAGTCTGCGGACCCGGAGAGTGCATCTGTCAGGACATCTGTGTCAAAAGCATCCGCCAGCGCGTCTTCATCCAATGTGAAGACAGATTCCAGATCCATCGTGGCCGCATCGCCGAATTCCTCCCCCGTAAAAATATTGATATCCGGGTTGGCAAGCTGGTCTTTGACGATCTCGCTGTCGGCTGCGGCTGCGGCGATGTGCTCGATGAGTTCCGGCGTGTAGTTGATGCCCTCAGATAAGGCAGCCGCCGTCGCATCCTCCAGAGGCTGAACCACGCCGACGATGGTGATATCTTCGCCGTCCTCCACCAGCTGCCGCATATAATCCTCGTTATCGGTTTTATCTGTCCAGATCCCATACTCACTGTCATACTCATAATAGTCCGCGGCATTGACCAGCTTGTAGGTCATACCCAGCACTTCATCATAACCATACGTATCCAGATATTCCACCGCGGTGACTGCCTCGCCATCCGCCGCCGCCTCAATCATCTGCTCGTACTCGCTGTAGTCCCGAAGGCCGAGCGTATACAGCATATAGTCGCTGATGCTTCCGTCCGAGGTCAGCACCAGAACACATTCATCGTAGCTCTCCGGCCACCGTCCCGCTTTGATTTCATAGGAATCCTTATAGAGGTCTTCGTCCTCCGGCATCTCGAAAAAGACATTGATGCTCATATAAGAAGACATCATGCTCATAAGGGTAGAACTTAATCCCATTCCGCTGGAAAGGGTTGACTCCGGGTTGACCTGATGAATATCATCGCCGTCCTGCAGGTAAATCTGCGGTTCTGCATCATAGATATATTCGATGGCTTTCGAGTATTCATAGATATCGCTCTCGTCGCTCTCCAGATACTCTTTAAAGGACGCCAGATCGTTAGAGTCATGCATCGAAAACATGGAAGAAACCATCTCCACAACGGAGATGCCGTCCTCCTCTGTTTCCGTTTCGGAAGATGCGGTAAGGGAAGAAAACATGGAGGAAATGTCAAAGCCGGAGCTGGTGACCTGAATCGGATATTCCGACATCGTCTCCTCCTCCAGCGTCTCAATATAATCATTCACGCCGGCAGAAACCGAGAGCACCAGACCAATGCCGATGATTCCGATGGATCCGGCAAAGGCCGTGAGAAAGGTCCGCCCCCTCTTCGTCCCCAGATTATTGAAAGACAGCCCCAGCGAAGTCAGCCGGGACATCGAGGAATGCCCCATATTTTTATGCGTCGGCGGTTCCATCCCTGTTTCATCCACCGTAAACGGATCGCTGTCATCTATGATATGGCCGTCGGTGAGACGGACAATCCGCGTTGCGTACTGTTCCGCCAGCTCCGGATTGTGAGTCACCATGATAACCATGCGGTTTTTCGCGACCTCCTTCAGGAGGTTCATCACCTGCACGCTGGTCTCCGAGTCCAGTGCGCCGGTCGGCTCATCCGCCAACAAAATATCCGGATTGTTGATCAGCGCCCGCGCGATGGCGACACGCTGCATCTGTCCGCCGGACATCTGGTTCGGGCGCTTGTGAAGCTGATCTCCGAGGCCGACCTCCTCCAATGCCTTTTTCGCGCGTTCCCGCCGCTCTGTCTTGGAGACGCCGGAAATCGTCAGCGCCAGCTCCACATTGGACAGAACCGTCTGGTGCGGGATCAGGTTATAACTCTGAAAAACAAAACCGATCGTGTGATTGCGGTAAGAATCCCAGTCCCGATCGGTATATTTTTTCGTGGAAATCCCGTTGATGATCAGGTCGCCGTCATCGTAGCGGTCCAGGCCGCCGATGATATTGAGCAGCGTGGTTTTTCCGGAGCCGCTGGGGCCTAAGATCGCCACAAACTCATTGTCACGGAAATTCAGGCTGACATTGTCCAGCGCCATCTGAACCAGATCGCCGGTGATATATTGTTTGGATATGTTCTTTAATTGCAGCATATTAACACCTCGAAAACACTTTACTACAGTAAGATAACACCGTCGGTTTATTTTTACACTTTTGTGTATTATAATACCTGCGTCACCAATTTCAAGTCCCAATATGATGTAACTGGGCATTATTACTCACATTCCCGTCTTTAGGATTTAGCACTATATTATTTTGGGGTTAATTAAAAAGGCACA
>JAJQBM010000037.1 GCA_021203285.1 Clostridiales bacterium
GCATTGCGGTGCGCACAACACGAAGCAATCGGAGGTTACATAATGAGAGCGAGCGGAATTTTACTCCCGGTCAGCAGTCTCCCGTCCCGGTACGGAATCGGCGGGTTTACGAAGGAGGCTTACGACTGGATTGATTTTTTAAAGAAGAGCGGACAGACATTCTGGCAGATTCTTCCTATGGGACATACGAGCTATGGGGATTCCCCTTATCAGCCGTTTTCGACGGTCGCGGGGAATCCGTATTTTGTGTCACTGGATGATCTGATCGAGGAAGGACTGCTGACACGCGAGGAGTGCGAGGCGGCAGAGCTGGGGACGAACCCGTCCTATGTGGATTACGGGAAACAGTTCGAGAACCGTTATCCGCTGCTGCGGAAAGCGTATGCGCGGGATAAAAAGCGCAGTCAGGCCGGGTTTGAGGCGTTCTGTGAGAAGGAGTCCGACTGGCTTCCGGATTACGCCCTTTTCATGGCGTTGAAGGATGAGTATGAGAAAAAGGCGTGGTATGAGTGGCCGGAGCCCTACAAAAAGCGGGATCCGAAGGCGCTGGAGAAAGCCCGGAAAAAGCTGGCGGACGACATTTCCTTCCACGCGCACATCCAGTATTGGTTTATGACGCAGTGGGTGAAACTGAAAGCCTATGCCGTAAAGCAGGGAATCCGCATCATCGGCGACCTGCCGATCTATGTGGCGCATGACAGTGCGGATGCGTGGGTTCATCCGGAGCTGTTCCTGTTTGACAAGGATCTGAACCCGAAGTCGGTGGCCGGCGTTCCGCCCGATTTCTTCTCAGCGGACGGACAGCTCTGGGGCAATCCGCTCTACGATTGGGACTATCACAAAAAGACCGGGTACGCGTGGTGGGTCGGCCGCATCCGGCATGCGGCGGTGCTCTACGATGTGATGCGGTTTGACCACTTCCGCGGTTTGGATGAGTATTATGCGATTCCGTTCGGGGAGAAGACTGCGAGAAAGGGCGAGTGGAGACCGGGACCGGGCATGGACCTGCTTACCGTCATCGGGGAGCAGGTGAAGGAGGTCGAGATCATTGCGGAAGATCTGGGCGTGATCACGGACAGTGTGAAAAAGCTGCTTGCGGACAGCGGATATCCGGGAATGAAGGTGGTGCAGTTCGCGTTTGACAGCGGGAGCGGGAACACATTTCTTCCGCACAACTATGACACAACGAACTGCGTGGTTTACACGGGCACGCACGACAATGAGACGCTGCTTCAGTTCGTGTCCGGCGCCTCCGGACAGATCCGGGAGCATGTGAAAAACTATTTGAACCGGTATTGGGACAATGATGAACAGCTCTGCGACAATCTGATCCGGCTGGCGATGCAGAGTGTTGCAAAATACTGCATCATCCCCATGCAGGATTACCTGCATCTGGGGAAGGAGGCGCGGATCAACGCGCCATCCACGCTGGGCGGCAACTGGGAGTGGCGCATCACGAAGGATCAGATCACGGATCACATGGCGGAGTTTATCGGAAATATCACGCGGGTGTCGGGGCGGTCTTGAGGTATTCCAGCCCGTGCATGGTGACGCCCATCAGGATCCGGCCGACCTCCTCCGTGGGGAGCTTATATCCGCTGCAGACCCAGTTTTCCAGAACGCCGATTACGCCGGCGGACATATAGGCATAGGTGTAGTCGCACAGCTCCTCCGATGCGGATGGATACATTTTTTTCCACATTTTCATACTGTTTTCATATCCGAGGTAGATGAGCTGACGGATGAACGAGGAATCTCCGTGAGGTCCTATGAGGATCTGACAGAGATCCTTGTTTGCATCCACCAGATCGAGGAGATCCTCATACCAGTCATCCCGGTTCAGGGAGATGACGACATTTTCAAACAGTTCGTTCTGTATGCTGGTCAGCAGCGCGTATACATCCTCATAATAAGAATAAAATGTGCTGCGGTTGATATCCGCCGCCTTGCAGATATCCGTGACGGTAATTTTGTTGATCGGTCTGTCCGCCATCAGGTCGAAGAGTGCCTGACGTATGACGGATTTTGTGTATTTTGTTCTGCGGTCTGTCGCCATTGTTTCCTCCTGAAAAATAGAAGTCAATGTTTCACGATTTTGTCACATTTCCGACACAAAACATTTCATATGTAGGATAATTGACACAAAAAATGAAATTGTCGGTTGATATTTTTTCTATAGGCATTATAATATACAAAAGATGAAAATGCAACAATGTGTTGGAAAAAAGATATTACTTGGAAATTTTACAGAGAGTTGTAAGATGGACACCGATTGGTAATCGAACAAACTGTAGAATTGAGCTGAAAGGAGAATTTACAGTGGCAAGCTTATCACACACAATGCAGAGAAAAGCGTTCAGCACTGCGATCGATGTCGCATTGAAGCGGCTGAACAAGGACCGTGAGAAGGGTCTTCTCCAGATTCTTGATCTGGCTCAGAAGTTCATGGGAGACAACTTTAAGGCGGAGACTTATGAAAATATCCGCGCGATGATTCAGGATCCGGACAACAAGTGGCTCCGCTTCACGAACAAGATGCTGGATGAGCTGGATCCCCATGTGGCAAAGATGACCGCGCTGAACCTCGGATTTGAGGCGGCTCTCTACGGGACGAAGGTGACCCGTGAAAAGAGAAAAGAGCATGAGTGCAACATTCCGTGGCTAATCCTGATGGATCCCACCAGCGCATGTAACCTGAGATGTACCGGATGCTGGGCCGCCGAGTATGGCCACAAGCTGAATCTTACATATGAGGAGATGGACAGCATTATCACGCAGGGCAAGGAGTTGGGCGTGTATCTCTACATGTTCACCGGCGGTGAGCCGCTGGTCCGCAAGGCGGACATCCTGAAGCTGGCGAAGAAGCACAATGACTGTGAGCTTCACTGCTTTACCAACGGCACCCTGATCGACGAGGAGTTCTGCCAGAACGTGCAGAAGCTCGGAAACCTTTCCTTCTCCCTGTCTCTGGAGGGATTCCAGACGGCGAACGACGGCCGCCGCGGAGAGGGCGTTTTCGATTCGGTGCTTTCCGCGATGGATCTGATGAAGAGATACGGGCTGTTCTTCGGGACCTCCGTCTGCTATACAAGGAAAAATATGGACGCCGTCACCTCCGACGAGTTCTTCGATCTGATGATCGAGCACGGCTGCCGGTATGCGTGGTATTTCCACTATATGCCGGTGGGACTTGAGGCCGACATGGAGCTGCTTCCCACGATGGAGCAGCGCGAATACATCCATGACCGTCTGCGCGAGGTTCGCGGCTGGGAGGGCGGCAAGCCGATCCTTCTGCTGGACTTCCAGAATGATGGCGAGTTCGTCGGCGGCTGCATTGCCGGCGGGCGCAACTACTTCCACATCAATGCGAACGGAGATGCGGAGCCCTGTGTGTTTATCCACTATTCCGGTGCGAATATCCGAGAGAATACGCTGCTTGAGTGCCTGAAACAGCCGCTCTTCATGGCGTACCGTGACGGACAGCCGTTCAATGAGAACCACCTTCGTCCCTGCCCGATGCTGGAGAATCCGGAGAAGCTGCAGGAGATGGTCGAGAAGACCGGCGCACATTCCACAGACCTGCAGGCACCCGAGTCCGTTGAACATCTCTGCGGCAAGTGCGGAGAGTACGCGAAGGAGTGGGCGCCTCACGCGGAGGAACTCTGGGCGAAGAAGCACTTTGTCAAGAAAGGTTACACGAACTACAAAGACACGCAGGATGCGCGATAAGACGACAGACAGGAGGACAAGAGAATGGCAGATTTAAAGCTAAAGCATGCAGCCGCGAGAAAATCATTTGAGGTCGCGTTTAACGGAGTATATAAGTACATTAATAAGAATAAAGAAGAAAATCTGGTAAAGCTGATGCATGCAGCGCGCAAGATTGCCGAAAAAAACTTTCCCGGTGAGTTCTGGGAGAATGCCGACAAGGTGCTGGGTGATCCGGAGAATAACTGGACGCAGCAGATCTACGATGCGTTTGAAAAGCTGCACCCGAACCTTGTAAAAACGCACGTCTTAAACCTCGGATTTGAGACCGGCCTGACCGGATTTAAGAAGGTCAAGGAGAACCGCGAGAAGTACAACTGCAATATCCCGTGGCTGGTTCTGATGGATCCCACCAGCGCCTGCAACTTAAAGTGCGCCGGATGCTGGGCAGCGGAGTACGGCCACAATCTGGCGCTGACAAACGAGGAGATGGATCGCATTATCACCGAGGCGAAGGAGCTGGGCATTCACTTTTTCCTCCTGACTGGAGGCGAGCCGATGATCCGGAAGAAAGATATCATGATGTTGGCAGAGAAGCACAATGACTGTGCGTTCCACATTTTCACCAACGGCACGCTGATTGATGAGGAGGTCTGCAAGAAGGTGCAGGAGCTGGGCAACATCTCCTTTGCACTTTCAGTTGAGGGTTATGAGGAAACCAACGATGACCGCCGCGGCAAGGGCGTGTTTGAGAAGGTTATGCATGCCATGGATCTGATGAAGGAGTACGGACTGATCTTCGGAACCTCCATCTGTTACACCAGCAAGAATTACAAAGTCGTGACCTCCGATGAGTTCCTCCAGATGTTGGTGGACAAGGGCGCGATCATGTCATGGTATTTCCATTATATGCCGGTCGGAAAGGACGCCAGCACGGATCTGCTTCTGACACCGGAGCAGCGTGAGTACATGTTCAAACGGATCCGTTATGTCCGCAGTCAGTACTGCCCGATCAAGCTGTTCACGCTGGATTTCCAGAATGACGGTGAGTTCGTGGGCGGATGTATCGCCGGCGGTAAGAACTATCTGCACATCAACGCCAACGGCGATGTGGAGCCGTGCGTGTTCATCCACTATTCCGGAGCGAACATCCGCGAGAAGTCTTTCCTGGAGTGTCTGCAGCAGCCGCTGTTTATGCAGTACCGTGAGCATATGCCGTTCAACGAGAACCACCTGCAGCCCTGCCCGATGCTGGAGAATCCGCAGATGATCAAGCAGATGGTCGAGGCTTCCGGGGCACATTCCACGGATATGCAGGCGGAGGAGCCGGTGGACGACCTGATCGCAAAGACGATTCCTTATGCTGAGGAGTGGGCGTCGACCGCAAAGCGTCTCTGGGATGAGGAGATGGCAGAGAAGAAGGCGAAAAAAGCTGCGAAGTAGAAGGCGGCGTTTCGACAAATAAACCGATAACTGAGATGACGGACCTGTTGCGCAACGGCATGCTTTTGGCTGTGCTGTTGTGCGGCAGGTCCTTAAACGTTATAATTTTTTTATGTACGGGATACAAAAAATATGTTATGGTATGAATTGAAACCGGTGATACTACGGGAAAGAAAGTTTGTAATTTTTGCAGGGATATATGGGAAGTAAGAAAAAAGAGACAGATCAAAAACCGAAGACAGGCCGCAGAAAGCGGGAGAAAGACGGGCGAGACAGCTCCAAGGAAATCCGCTGGGCAAAGCTGGACAATACGGCACATCTTTTCCCGGCGATTGCCGGAGAGGGTATGACCAATGTTTACCGTGTGGCGATTTACCTGAAAGAGGATATCGTGCGGGAGACCTTACAGGAGGCGCTCGAGATCGTGCTGCCGAAGTTTTCCATCTTCAACTGCCGCCTCCGGCAGGGCTTTTTCTGGTATTATTTTGAGGAAAACGGAAAAAAGGCGCCGACGGTCGTGGAGGAAACGACGTATCCCTGCCAGTATATGGATGAGAAGCGAAACCGGAATTATCTCTTCCGCGTCACATATTATGGGCATCGGATCAATCTGGAGGCGTTTCATGTATTGACGGACGGAACCGGCGCGTTTTATTTTTTAAAGGAGCTCGCATACCAGTATCTGCGGCTGGCGCATCCGGAGCTTCGGGAGAAGTACGGCGACGGACTGAGCAGCCAGACCTCACTGAATACGGAGGACAGTTTCCTTCAGAACTTTAAGAAGAGCCGCATAAGCGGCGGTTACAAAGCGGGCCGCGCCTATCTGCTGAAGGGACCGTTGTTCCCGAGGGGAAAGATGGGGATTCTCCACGGTCACATGCCGGTGGAGGAGGTCAAGCAGGCTGCAAAGCGGCACGGGGCGACCTTGAATGAATATCTGGTGGCCGTCTTTATCTGGTCCGCGTATCAGGCTTATTTAAAAGGGATGCCGTCGCGAAACCAACTTTCGGTCAGCGTTCCGGTGAATCTCCGTCCGTACTTCAATTCGGTGACGACGAAAAACTTTTTCGTGATGGTCACGGCGATTTTTCACCCGAAGGAGGAGAATCAGTCGTTTGAGGATGTAATGGAGTCGGTCAGGACATCGCTTCGGGAGCAGATGACCCGGGAGCATCTGGAGGAGGTTCTCTCCTACAATGTGACCGGAGAGCAGATGATGATCCTGCGGACGCTGCCGCTCGTTTTTAAGAATCCGGGGATCCGCGGTGTGTACAACATGCACGCGAGGGCCAATACCGCCACGGTGACAAACATGGGAAATATTACGGTGTCTGAGCCGTATCAGGAACATATTGAACGCTTCGATGTGCTGCTTTCGCGGTCCAAGGGGCAGAACCTGAAGACGGCGCTGAGCACTTATAATGGGACGCTGTCCGCGACGATCACGTCGGCGATGAAGGATACCCGGCTGCAGAGGGTGTTTTTCCGGTATCTGGCGTCACAGGGGATTTCCGTGACGATTGAAAGTAATGGGGTGTATTATGAATGATACAAGGGGATAAAAGTCATGCTGTGGATACTAGTATCCAATAGCATGACTTTGAGACCCAGTAAATAACAATATAGAGGGTTAAGGTACAATATGAGCAAATGTTGGAACTGCGGGGTGCAGCTTCGGGATCCTGTCCCGGTCTGTCCCCTGTGCAAATGTATCGCGGAGCGCGAGGAGGGCGAGAATCTGCGTCAGATTTATCCGTATCCTTACACAGAGCGCGGGATTAAGAAAATACAGATGGCGTTAAATATTTACCTTTTCGCTGCCATTGTAACAGAGGTTCTTCTGATCGTGATTAACTATGCGCTGGGCGGTCCGGCTCGATGGCTGATTCTGATCGCCGCTTTTCTGGCATACGGATATGTCACGCTGAAGGTATCCATCCAGATGCGCACGGGGTATCAGTTGAAAATGGTTCTGCAGACACTTCTGGGCGTGGCGGTGCTGTTTGTCATTGATTTGGAAACCGGATTCGGCGGGTGGTCGTTAAACTATGTGCTTCCGGCGGCATACATTCTGACGGATGTGGTCATTGTGATCCTGATGTTTGTAAATAATCGGAACTGGCAGAGCTATATTCCGCTTCAGAGCTTTGATATTGCCTGCTGTGTGATTCCGTTTGTGCTGTATCATTTTTATTTTGTGACAAATCTGATCATGGCGATTATCGCCGCATCGGTTGCGGTGCTGACATTTGCGGGCACCATCCTCGTGGGCGGGAAGCGGGCGAGGGATGAGCTGTACCGGCGTTTCCATGTCTGAGAAAAGACTGTTTTGAGGGGAAGAGTTTTTTTATGCATAAGTACGAGAATACGCCGCAGGGGCGCGTGGTACGCGAT
>JAJQBM010000138.1 GCA_021203285.1 Clostridiales bacterium
GCCAAATAGCATCACCCGGATAAACGCTGCCAACGTGCTCTTCCCCCAGCCGTTTTCCGCACAGATAACATGGCAGCCCTGCTCAAAATCTACAGACACGTCGTGAAGCTTTCCGAAATTTTCTATATGACATCGAATCAGTCGCACCCCAGCACCTCCTCCCCGGCGATCGCGCGCAGGCCGAAGCGAATAACGGCAGCGCGCTCTTCCTCCGAGAGATCCTCCGCCGCCATCACGGTTCGGACAAACTCCCCCTTCAGCGTCTCATCCAGCGAAAACCGATCCGCGTCCACGCGGAGGGTTGTCTCATCGGATACCTTTACAAAATAAAAATCCTGCTCCAGAGATTTCTGCAGGTAGTCTAAATCAATCCGGCTCTCAACATCCATCTCCCCGGTCAGGACAACCTTCACCAGATCGGCCGATGCCACCGGACGCCATGCCGGCTGTGTATCCATATCCATCGATATTTGCTTCGCAGCTTCAGGCAATTCCCCCTTAAATCCGTCCAGCGCCTCCCGGATCCGACCCAGCATCCCGGCCGGGGTCTCACACCCGCTGATATCTGTCGGCACCTCCCAGAGTCTCCGGCTCGCAAACGGCACAAACCGGCGTGTACATGTCCCGGCGCTCTCATCCACATCCAGAAGGACAAACCCATGCTCCCCGCACTCGTCAAACCCCCGTCCCTCCAGACAGCCGGGATAACACCAGACGCCGCGGGCATCGATCTGCCCTTCTTTGTAAGAATGAATATGTCCCAGCGCCAGATAGTCAATCCCCTTGTGCTTCAGGTCGCGGAGGCGGATGACCTGCGCCCGGTCCTTCGCGCCGGTTTTTGTCTCCTGCCCATGAAGCATAACAATATGAAACTTCTCCGGCCGCAGCACCAGAGAATGGTATGCGTTTCCCGCATTCTCCTCCGTCAGCTCCAACCCGGAGACAACAATCCGCCCCCCAAGCGGCCATGACGTCCACTCCGTGCCAAAGGTCTTAAAATTATCCGGCAATGTCTCCCGCTCCGCGAGGAACCGCTCCGTATCGTGATTCCCCTTCAGATAAAAGAACGTGATTTCACTGTGGCTGCACACGGCATCCCACACCGCATGGCAGGCGGTCGCGGAAATATTCCTCGTGTCGAAGAGATCGCCCGCGATGAGAATCGCCTCCACCTCATTTTCAGCGGCATACTCCACCATCCGCTGAAATGTCAGCAGCAGCTCCTTTTTCCGCTCTCTGGCCTTTTCCTTCGTAAGATGCGTCCGCATTCCGGAATCCAGATGCAGGTCCGCACAGTGAATCAGTCGCATGCTTTTGTTCCTCCCGAGCCAAGCCTCAGTTCCCGAATGGCGCAGTCCGCAAATTTCCGGTGCCCGTCCTCAGAAAAATGCACACCATCAAAAAGCACCGGTATCTCCCAGTCCCCCGCGCAGGTAAATGCAATTCCCAGCTTTCCCGCCAACCCACGGTAGCAATCGTCAAGCCTCTTCGACTCCCGGCACCGTTCATCGCTCTCCACCCACTGGCCGCGACGCAGGTGCACCGGAGAAATCAGCCGAAGGTGAATCGAACCGCTCCGGATTTCTTCCTGCTCCATAATCTTTTTCAAAAACCGCTCCATCCGCTCTGTCACAGACTCCGCGGTCATCTGCGGATTGTGGAAAATATCATTGGTTCCCAGCATGACCCAGAGCCACACCGGCGACGCCTCATCCGTCCACTGGGTCAGACGGTCGCAGACATAGGTAATCTCCGGAAGAAAATACGGAATGCACCGCCCGTTTTTCCCGAAATTCCGAACCGTCCACTCTGTCCGCGCGCCCAGAATCTCCGGCCACCGGCCATCCTCCGGATAACGATTTCCCAGAAACGACCGCGAATCATAGCCGTAGGTATTGGAATCGCCGAAGCATATGATCGTACCAGCCATAGATTTCATCCCTTTCCGTTAAGTTTCACCCAACAGCTCCAACAGATCATCCCTGCTTATGCCGGCGAGCTGCCCGGCGTCTCCGCTGATCACCTGATCGGCAAGATCCCGTTTCGTCTCCTGAAGCGCAAGAATTTTCTCCTCAATTGAATTTCGAACAATCAATTTAAATACTGTCACTTTTTTTGTCTGTCCGATGCGATGCGCCCGATCCGTAGCCTGATTCTGCGCGGCGACATTCCACCACGGATCATAGTGAATTACAACATCCGCACCGGTCAGATTCAATCCAACTCCGCCCGCCTTCAGCGAAATCAGAAAAACCGGGACATTTCCGGCGTTAAAGTCCTTCACCAGCTCCAACCGATTCTGTTTTGATGTGCTTCCCGTGATCGTATAATACGGTATGTTTACATTGTCCAACCGTCCCTGCAAAATATCCAGCATGGATGTAAACTGGGAAAACAGGAGCATTCGATGCCCGCCGTCGATAGCAATCTGTATCAGATCCATACAGGCGTCAGCCTTCGCGGACTCTCCCTGATAACTTTCAAAGCACAGGGACGGATCGCAGCAGATCTGTCGCAGCCGCATAAACTCGGTTAAAACTGCCAGCTTGTTCCGGTTAAACTCCGCCGCATCCTGACCGGCGATGAGTCGGCGCATATGCAGAACCTGACCATCGTAAAGCTGCTGCTGCTTTGCATCGAGCTGTACATAGCGTACCTCCTCCAGCTTGTCCGGCAGATCTTTCAGAACATTCTCCTTCAAACGGCGCAGGATGAAAGGCCCGGTCATTTTCTGAAGACGCTGCATCGCCTGTTCATCCTGATACTTGACAATGGGTATCTCCATCTCACGCCGAAAAACCTCATAGGTATACAAAAATCCCGGCATCAGGAAATCAAAAATGCTCCACAACTCGCTCAGCCTGTTCTCAATCGGCGTACCAGTCAGTGCAAAATGATATCTGCTCTTTATTACCTTGACCGCCTTAGCCGCGGCGGTAGTATGGTTTTTGATATACTGTGCCTCATCGATCACTTCATATTCAAATGTAATCTCCTCGTACAGATTGATATCACGTTTTAAAAGATCATATGATGTCACCGACACATCGTACTCACGGCAGGCAGCAATTTTTTCCTGACGCTCCTTCTGTGTGCCGGTAATCAGCAGGATCTTCATCTCTGGCGCAAACCGTGCAAATTCCTCGCCCCAGTTGAAGACCAGAGATGCCGGAGCCACCACAAGGGAAGTGGGCGCTTCCGTGACGCTCCGCTCCTTTGCGGAAAGCAGAAGCGCAATGATCTGCAGGGTTTTTCCCAAGCCCATATCGTCGGCCAGAATACCGCCAAGCTTCCATGTTTCCAGAGTTCTCAGCCATTTATACCCATCTTTCTGGTATCTTCGCATGATCCCGGAAAGGCTTGACGGAACATCAAAGTCCGCATCATTTACAGTCTTGAATTCCATGAACATTTCACTGAAATGGCGATCCCTGGCATTGGAAACGCCCTCGTGCTCCTCCACCATCTAGTTCAGATAGAGCGTGGGGTAAAGCGGCAGATGCATCTTTCCCTGTACAAAATCTCCGGGCTTTATGTGCATGGATTCCATCAGCTCCAGAAGCAGATCCAGAGACTGCCGGTCCATATCCACATAGGAACCGTCCTTCAGCCGGTAATAGGTTTTCTTTTCCCGATAAGCGTTCAGGATATCCAGCAGCTCTTCCGGAGACACATCATCTGTGACGATATCCAGATCGAGCAGTCCTCCGGATACCGAAACTCCGACAGATATCTTCACCGGCCGAACTTTCCGACGTGCACGGAAGCGATCTGTGCACTGCACCTCACCCAGCGCCAACAGTTCCTCCACTCCTGAGGTCATAATCTGATAAATCAGTTCCTCGTCTCCGTCACAGGAAAGCTCCTCGTTTTCCATATCAATAACAGGAAACCATGTATACAGGCGGTACAGCATCTCCTGCTCCGCCTGCACATTTCGGTATGTTTCCAATGTCCCCTGAAACGCCGGATTCATATGATCCATGAGCGACAGCTCCGTCTGGTCATATCTGGCGAACGGGTGACACTGCACATCACCGTTTCCGGCGTCCAGATAAAACACGAACTTTACCGGAGGCGCGAGGAAAGCGTGTATCCTTTCCGGATCAGTTTCGACCACATCCGCGATGTCCTGCAGCTCCGGCAGAAGATGATAATAAAACTCTGACAGATTTTTCCTTCCGACGCGGAAAGTAAATCTTCCGCTCTCGTCCGCCATCTCCGCGAAATTCTCGATTTTTTCCTGAAATCCCTGTGAAGACCGGCACAGCAAATTATCGCTGACATAATAGGCACAATCCATCCCGAAAAACAGTTCCGGAAGGGTGCCGGAAACCTGTATGCCGTGAAACTCACCGTCAGATGGCGCACTGTGCGGCGTTGCTTTTCCCGATTCTTTCCCTTTTCTCTTCGAAGAAAGATTCGCCTCTTCAATCTGAAATGTCACATGCGGATTTCCCTCCCCGCATCGCAGAACCTTTTTCACCTTTCCGGCCGCATCGCGATCCTCATATTCCACGGACTCATCCGCCAGTTCCTTATAAAGCTCATCCAGCCGCCCGCCGAACATATCCAGGGATCCCCCGACTTTGGCCGTTCTGTGATAATAGTAGCGGGAACGCACGGCTTCTGCCATACGCTGGCAAAACTCCTCTTCCTCCTGCACGATACGCTCGATAAAACGAATCCATTTTTGCCCGCTGTCCGTGAAGTTGCTCCGGCGATGATTAAAGCTGGTATTGGATCCGTAGGCAGCGGTCTCTGCATTTCTCACATTTTCGCAGAATTCATCCAGTTGTTTAATGACAAACAATTTCCCGATGCCAATTTTAAAGGAAACCGACAATGCTCCGCCCTTTTTCACCAGACGGGGCTTTAATGTGAGGCTCTCTGTCTCTGCCGTTCGGTCTGCTATAAACAGATTGGTTCTCTTTTTGTCATACAGGGAAAGCAGCCTTTTAGCATTCCAGTCCGTTGCATCTCCGACCGGATTCAACGCAAGGCAATCCTTCAGCGCCGTCAGCACAGCGGCGGCATAGGCACAGGTCGCTTTCGATTCATAATACCAGTTATAGCTTTTCATGCATTTCGGACAGGTGCACTGCACCCGGCGAACAGAATCTCTGGTGAAATATACCGTTGTCTGAAATTCTGATCTCCCCTCTTTTCCCTGCCATGATGCCACGCCAATCATATCCGTGTCGTTTTCATACAACGAACGGCTGTTGCGTTCGTATCCGGTCTCTACCGACACCCCGTCCACAACACCCTGATCATACAGTTCTATGCCTGCTTCGCGAAGATCATCTGACAGATCCGCGGATTGAAAAATCGACTCGGCATCAAAATAGCTGTATCTGGTCAATGAATCAATGCTGCCATGAGCAATCTCCGTATCCTCATCGCCCTGCCATGCATCGCCAAGAAGGGAATATGTCTCGGTGCGGCGTGCCCGTTCCTCCTGTTTTTTTCGCTTATCGGCATCTGCCCTTGCCGCCTCCTCATCCTGGATGCGTTTCTGTCGGCGCCGCTTCTCTTCAACCTTTTTCTCCTGACGAATCGCTTCCCTACGCGCCTCCTCGGCCTTCTGCTTTTCAAGCTGTCTCTGCCGCAGTGCTTCCGCCGCCGCTTTCTGCTGTGCCTCCTTCTCGGCCCGCTCTGCTTTCCGCTTTTCCCTCGCGGCACGGCGTTCGGCCCGCTGCGCCTCTTCTTTTGCCGCGCGCTCAATCTCTTTCTTTGTCTCGCGTTTGACTTCTTCTTTTACAGTACGCCCGGTCCTCCTTGTGTCATCGCGTTTGGAAGGATCTTTCCCGCCATTTTCCGACGATATTTGCTTCGGATGATCCATCGCCTCGATTGCAAAGAGAAGTGCCGCCATATGTACACAACAATTTCCGCTGCGCGCGACGGGGCAGTGACAGTTCATCCGAGTCGGCGCCCCGTTTTGAAGTGTCAGAGACACCTCATTGCGGGCTCGATCCAGAACAGCCGCCGAATATCTGTCCCCATCCTGTTTCAGGTCAACAACCTTGTGATTCTGAAACGCTGTCTCTCCCCGCCCTAATGTAGATGTGATAAATTTCTCTTTCCAGTTCTTCTGTAACCGTCCCATCCGGGTACCTCTTTCAAATGCATTCAGAGCCTTTCCTGTATAAACTGCACCATCACCCCATTCGGGTCTTTTACGAAAAAGAACCACGCATGCGGATTCGGGCAAATCATCTCCCCGGTATCCAGTCCCATGCCGATCAGCCTCTCGCGGCAGGCTTCCGCATCCTCTACCGCAAATCCAATCGAGAGTCCCGCACCGGAATATGCCTCCGCCGGATTATCCGCCAGCTCCACACAGGTCTCACCAGCACGGTTGGATAAAAACACGACCTTATGTCCGGGGCCGTCCCGCATGTCCCGCTCAATCGTCAACCCGGCAACTGTCTCATAAAATGCCACGGATTCATCCATATGCGCCGTCATAATTGTTACATGTGCCATTTTCATTTAGTATATACCCCCTTATTTTAAATTCTCCCGTTAATAGTTGTATTCCAGCGCGCCAATCAGCTCACAGATCATCCGATGCGTCGGAACCTCCAGATCATATTGATCCGCAAGACGGACAATACACCCGTTTAATGTGTCAATTTCCGTCTTTTGCTTTTTCTCCATATCCTGCAGCGTGGAAGAACGATGCGCAGCAGTATCTGGAATCAGTTTATTATAAAATTCGCTTTTATAAGCCTCCGGCGTCTCCCAGAACGTGCGGTATCCGTGACATTTCATCACGGCAAACGTCTCATCAATCAGTCGGTCCATAATCGCTCTGGAATCATCGGATTCCGCCAGCTTTCCGTAAGGAACTCGGAGAATGGCGCCGAGCGGATTCAATGTCGTATTGTAGAGCATTTTCGCCCAGAGCGCCTCCGACAACACGGCGGTTGTCTCACAGGGAATACCGGACGCGGCAATGGCATGCGCCAACGGCTCCATACAATCCGTGTTTTTTCCATACAGAGACCCCAGCAGAATCGGAGCGGTGTGAACCGTAATGTTGCTGACATTCGGCGCAGTTCTGGAAAAACCGGTGATCACCCGCGCCTGATAAATCTCCTCCTCGGAAAAATACGCACGAAACGGCACATCGTTGCCCCAGCCATTCTGCATGATAACGATCTTGCCGTCCGCCCTTAATTTCTCCCGTTGATCCGCCAGCTTTGCGGCGACATCTGCGTTGGCCAATGTCTTTGTACAGACCAAAACATAGTCAATGCTATGGTCTGCAAGGTCGGCGAGATCTTCAATCACCGCAATTTTCCCGGCCGGAATTGCAATTTCTCCAAAGAGGCCGGTGCGTCGAACGCCGCCCTCCCGAATGGCTTTTCCCGTATTTTCTCGGGCAAGGAATGTAACCTCCACGCCCTGAGAGCAGAGAGATGCACCCATGGCAATGCCGATGGCCCCTGCGCCTATAATCAATGTGTGTATCATATCGACTCCTTCTGTAACTCACAGTATAAGTATAC
>JAJQBM010000160.1 GCA_021203285.1 Clostridiales bacterium
CAAAACGTGTTGCAAAAGAGATCCATGACGGCGATGTTGTAAACCTCGGCATCGGCCTTCCTACAATGGTTCCGGATTATGTAGATCCCGATATCACCATCACCCTGCAGTCCGAGAACGGCTTCATCGGCCTTGCAGCTGTGGATCCGGATTCAGACGACGCTGCTTACACCGTAAACGCGGGCGGACAACCGGCCGGCATCGAGAAGGACGGCATGTTCTTTGACTCCTGCACTTCCTTCGGTATCATTCGCGGCGGCCATGTGGACGCTACTGTCCTCGGCTCCCTTCAGGTTGATGAGAAGGGTAACATCGCGAACTGGATCATCCCCGGCAAAATGGTTCCGGGCATGGGCGGCGCGATGGATCTGGTTGTCGGCGCGAAGAAAGTTATCGTAGCAATGGAGCACACCCAGAAGGGCGCACCGAAGATCTTAAACGAGTGCACACTTCCGCTGACCGCGAAGGGTCAGGTAAACCTCATCATCACCGAGATGGCGGTTATCGAGGTTACACCGGACGGCCTTGTACTGACCGAGTACAATCCGGAGTTCACCGTTGAGGAGATTCAGGCTGCCACAGAGGCAAAGCTGATCGTTTCACCGGATCTGAAGCCGATGGTGTAAAACATACCGGTTTTCGAGAGTCGTTCTTGAAACAGGACAAACATATGGCCATGCGAAAACAGAGTCGTTTTTGCATGGCCTTTTTTTGAATAATGAATTGTCTCTTTTTGAAGGTTCAGTTCTCCCCCTGCCGGACCTCTCCGCGTTCACAGCGGTCCCCCCACGAGTCGATCAGTTCGCCCTCCCGGTAGACACAGATGACCTCGCAGTGGTTTGCACAGCTGGGACAGGTGACCTCGCGGGTGAGAAAGTTCATCTCGGCGATGTCGAAGGAGAACGGGCGTTCCACGCCGCAGCCCTGCGCGAGGATGGCAGCGCCGTAGCAACCCATGAGGTGGCCGTCTTCGTCCACGATAATCTCCTCGCCGAGGGAGTCGGCAAATGCTTTTACCACGCCCTGATTCTTGCTGACACCGCCCTGAAAGACGATGGGGGCGACAATCTTCTTGCCTTTCCCGATGTTGTTCAGGTAGTTATTGGCGACGGCATTGCAGAGACCGGCGATGATGTCCTCCTTCCGGTGTCCCATCTGGATCTTGTGAACCAGATCCGACTCGGCGAAAACCGTGCAGCGCGCCGCGATGGGCGTCGGATTTGTGCTGCTGAGGGCGATCGCCCCGAACTCCTCCACATCCACACCGAGACGGCGGGCCTGACTGGTGAGGAAGGAGCCGGTTCCGGCCGCGCAGAGCGTGTTCATGGCGTAATCCACCGCGACGCCGTTCTCTACACAGATGATCTTGGAATCCTGTCCGCCGATCTCCAGAATCGTCCGGACATCCGGGTGCAGGGTTGTTGTCCCGACTGCATGCGCCGTAATCTCATTTTTTACAATACTGGCGTTGCACATCGCACCGACCAGCTTCCGGGCGCTGCCCGTCGTTCCGGCAGCCACGACCTCGTACTCATCCTGATTCAACTGTTCTCCGAGAGAGGCGATTACCTTTTTTGACGCTTCCATCGGATTCCCCTCCGTCCACAGATAAATACTGCAAAGAATATTTTTGCCTTCGTCTATAATGACGCCTTTTGTAGAAATCGAGCCGATATCAATTCCAAGGTAAGCTTTCTTTTTCATCGTCACATTCCTTTCGCATGCTTCATACTCATCATATCATAGAACGCCTCAATCCTTGTCTCCACCCCGGTATCCCCGGTCTGCGTATCATAGCTCATAAACAGCGTCGGAATCTTATAATCCTCGCTGATATTGTGGAGAATCGGGACACAGTCCATCTCCGGCGTACATCCGAAGGACTTGATATGCACCAGCCCGTCAAAGCCCTTTTTCGCGTAATGTTCCGCGAGCGTGATCGTGGCGACGGAAGAGCAGCCCGTGTTGTACCGGATGTATTTTGCACTCTCCTTTTGCTGGATGTCCACCCAGATGGAGGCCGGGAATTTGTTAAGGTCGTATTTGATGTAGTGCCACAGCTTTCTCAAAACCCGCTCGTCCGGACAGATCAGAAGGCTGTTGGAGAGGTTCATCCACCGGTGTACCTCCGCACCCATCTGCGCCAGCTTTTTCTCAATCTCATGGTTGGAGAACGGATCCATGATGGTAAAATACTCTCCGACCAGACCGACTCGGATGGGGTGTTCCGGCTTGTCAAGGGGGATGGCCTTCATGTCTGCCATCACCTGCTTGTAGATCCGATTGACCGCCCGCAGAGCCTTCGCGCTCCGCAGATCGGCAAGAAAACGCTTATATACCCGGTCAAAGGAGCCCTTTTCTACCTCAAATCCCATGTTCTGACGGTAAAAATCCTCCACCTTATCAATGCTCGTAATGATCTTAAACGTGGCGGGGACTGCCCCGGCCAGACGCAGGAGATGATAGTCGGCGGAGTATTTTTTCGCATACCGGAGCAGGGCGAAGAGATTCTTGAAACGGAACAAAGTGATATTGAGCATCTCAAAATCGTACCCCATATCCTTCAGAATCTGTTCGTGCAGCTCGCCGTAGTAGCCGAGACGGCAGGTGCCTCCGGCCTGGATCAGGACGTTTGCGCCCGCCTCCAGCGCCTCAATGTAGTTGCCCATATGGCATTTAAACGGAGCGCAGACAAAGTCCGGGCTGTATTTTGCGCCCAGCTCCATGGTACGCTTTGTCATGGCGGGCGGCGCCATGTACCCGGCGTTCAGGCCGTTGTTTACAAAATATTTGATGGCGATATCATAGTTTCCCAGAGACGGGTAACATAGGGTATAGGGTTTTTCAGGCATTCCCCAGCGCCTCCTTTCGAAAACGGATGATATCAATAAAACTTTCCAGACGGGTATCGATGCCCGCGCTGGCGTCCTGACTGTCCAAAAGCAGGTTCAGGATGGGTTTATCCTTGATCCGGCGGATGACCATCTCGTTGATCATAGAATCCGGCCCGCAGGGGAATGCTGTGATCAGGATGATGCCGTCGACCACGTCATGATATTTTTCGATTGCGCCCAGAAGCTCCCGGCTCATGGTCCACGGCACATCGCGGCAGAGCTTTTGAGAGTCCGACTGTGCCTGACGCAGATCCACCGCGTCTGCGCAGACGGGCAGCGCATCCAGTCGGCGGATACTCTTCAAAATGGGCAGACCGATGTACTCGTCGTAGAGGTTGTAGCTGTGCCCGGCCACCAGAACCCGGATTTTGTCGGTGTTATGCAGCGCATCTTCCTGTGCAGCGATCTTTTCCTGAAGATCCGCCTCCCATGCGGCGTGCGCTTTCTGCCATGCGGATTCGGCCTCCTGTCGGGATTTGCCGAGCTCCGTGCCGAGACGGATATAGGCTTCCGCCTCCTGTTTTTTCATGTGAATATCCACTTCGCACGAGAGAAAGCGGATATCTTTTCCGCGAAACGTGTTGGTACAGACATCATACAGTGCCTCAAAGCGGGTACACATGATGCCGTCCTTTCCGAAGTCCGCAATGCGCGGGACAAAGATTGCGTCGCATTTTCCCTCCAGTGAAGCCACATGGCCGAGAAAAAGCTTGCTGGAGAGACAGCACTCATCGACGGCGTAGCGCTCACCGGCGTCCTGAATTGCTTTGTTGGAGTGCGGACTGGTCACCGTCTCACAGCCGAGCTCGCGGAAAAACGTTTCCCAGAGGACGGCATAGCGGTGATAGAGCAGCGCGCGTGGAATTCCTATTTTCATGTTTCTTTCAAACTCCTCACTGAATGTAGTTCTTTGACCGGAAGTATGCCAGATAGGCGGCGATCATTTTTCGCCCGACCTCCGGGCAGCGGATGCCGGACTGGCCGAGCAGCAGGTCCGTATTGCCGGTCTCATAGACGGAGTCCTTTCCGAAAAAGTGCCACAACAGGTTTGTGTTGGTCTCGGTTGTCGTCTCAAAAAGGCATTCTAGGAGAACCATGGCATTCTGCGAGGCATCGGACTGCTTGATCCGGTTTTTCCATACAATAAAAGGAATATAGCGGATCCGGTAGCCGCAGGAGCGGATACAGTTCATCACGGACAGCAGCGACTGCCCCTTTGGATTGATCAGGTTAAAGGCATGGCCGAAGCACTCCTCTTTCAGGGAGATGTAGACCAGCGCCTTTGCCACGTAATCCACCGGCGTCATGTGGAACTGGTACTTCGCGAGGGACATGCCCTCCATCTGGATTGCGCTGACCATGATCCGGCTGACCATGTCGTTCAGTTCGTAGATGCCGTTGGCAGCGCCGGTGATGTCGCCGGGACGGTAGATGGCGGCCTTCAAACCGCGCTTTCGCGCGAGATCCACCAGATGCTCGGATACCCACTTGGTCTCGGAGTAGGAGAGCGAGAATCCCCGCCAGTTTTCCGGAATGTCGTCCTCCCGCAGCCGCTTTCCCCGGTTGCCGGGCGTGTCAAAGACACTGTAGGAGGAGACATAGTGGTAGTATTTGACCCGTCCCTCACCGGCGAGACGGAGCGTCTCCACGGTGCCGTCCATATTGGTGGTCTTCAGGTATTCATAGGGGAAGATGAAGTTCAGGATGGCGCCGCTGTGGTAAATCACCTCGACCTCTTCAGCCAGCGTGTTCCATGTGTCTGCATCAAGCCCCAGCTTCGGCTCGGAAAGATTGCCGACGACCGGCTGCAGGTAGTGCTCCATTCCGTCATTCCAGAGACGGTAGTGCTTCAGATTCTTTTTCAGGCGTTCCATGCCTGCCGCTTCGGAATCCGCGCGAACCAGACAGAAAATCCGCAGCCCGTTATGGTGGTAGTAGCGGAAAATGGCGTGGATTAATTGCGCCCCCCCAAAAATCCGGCGCCGCCGGTGAGGAAGATCTTCCGGCAGGCCGCCGGTGCTTTTGTGTATGTGGCGTCGAACCGGATGGAGTCGTCCAATCGGCATTCGTTTTTCAGATTGATCGCTTTTGTCCGCCCGGATGCGCCGGAGAGGACGGAGTGGATGTAGCGGGTGATGCCCGCCACGGAGGAGTCCCGGAGGAGCTCCCGTAGATCCAGTTTGATGTGGAACTTTTCTTCGATGCTGTTGATCAGCTCAAAGCCCATCAGGGAGTCGCCGCCCAGCGCGAGGAAGGACTCGGTCGGGCTGAACTGGTCGATTTTTAACACCTTCTGGAAAGCAGAGCGCACCTGAATGAAAATCTCGTCCGTCACATCCATGGATTTATCGATCAGGGTATCCGCCGTGTCGATGGATTTCCCGATGATGTTGTCCGCAATATCGTAGGACTTCCCGATGATCGTCTCTGCTTTTCCGATCGACCGGCCGAGAAGCGTGCTGTTCTGTTTTTTCATATAATAGCTCCGGCTGCTGTACAATACCGGAAGCTTACCCTCCAGATACAGGGTGCGCGCCTTCAGCATCTGGAGCTTGCGGTTGTCCGCCCGGGGGATTGTGTCGCGGGGGACAAAGACCACATCGTAGAAGGAGATAGAAAACCGGTCGGAGACGGCCTTGTTGATCTCCTGTATGCGCAGGGCAAAATTCTCTTCCGGACGGGACTCTACCACCGCGATGACCTGCTCCTTTGTGTCGGAGGCGACGGAGAAAAATCCGTAGGCCGCGCCTGCCAGAGCCTGGACGCCCTGTGCGATCGTCACCTGCAGGTCGCTGGGGTAAATGTTGTGGCCGTTGACAATGATCATTTCCTTGATGCGGCCGGTGATATAGAGGTGTCCTTCGTATAAAAATCCCAGATCGCCGGTTCGGTAGAACTCCATGTCATAACCGTCCAGCCGGGAGTGGAAGCAGCGGCTGTCCTTCGGATTCTGCCAGTATCCGTCGGTGACGCTCGTGCCGCCGAGGAAGATCTCGCCGATGCGCAGATCCGGGTACACCCGGTGGGTTTTTTGCGTTTCCGATGAGAACAGTCAGATCCTTTACCGGTGCGCCGACGCTGACGATTTCCTTGATCCGGTTGGCATCGCCGCCGGAGGAAGCGTCCGTATCAGAGTCCTCCGCCCCTATGATTACCGCGCGGTTTTTCTGGTACGCCTCGTAGTCCAGCTTCAGCGTGCGGTAATCCTGACTCGCAAAGGTCGCGAGGCAGACATTTTCCGAGACGCCGTAGCCGGGTGCCATGGCGTTCGGCGCGCAGCGGAACATCTTCGTGAAGCGCTCCACGGTCTTTGCACTGATAAACTCAGAGCCGTTCATAAAGTGCGTGACATGCGTGAGCGGATATTTTGCCGCTTCCTCCTCGGAAAAGATACGCGTGCAGGCGTCATAGGCGGATCCGGGTCCCACGGTGAGCGTGGTTTTAAAATCGTGCATCAATTTGACCCAGAGCTTCGGATTTTCCAGAAAACGGAGCGTCTGTAAGTAGTAGCCGACCGGTTTCGTCACCATGGGCGCCATGAGAACCGTCACGGTCAATCCGAGATTGTGGAAAAACGGAACCCATGTGGCGATGGATACATGGTCCAGCGAGAGGCAGGACATGCACTGCTCCGGATTCTTCGTGACATTTCTCCAGAGAACGCGGACGCCCTTCGGATCCTTCGTGGAGCCGGAGGTGTACTGCATGTAGGCGAGGTCCTCCATGTCGACCGGGACAATGACATCCTCGCGGCGGTACGGGACCAGCTTATCCGTGTAGATGCGTTTTAAACGGATGGTATCGCGAAACGCCTCCTTTAACAGGCGGCCGGTAAGGTTTACATCCGAACCCTGTTCCAGCGCATAGTTAGAGATCAGGGCTTTCGGCTGGCAGGATTTTAACACAGAGATGAACCGCGCGGTCTTGTCCTCGTCGAGCGGAGGCGGGATGATGACGAACACTACCCCGGCCATCATGCACCCGTAGACAGCACACATGGTTCCGAAATCCTGCATGGAAAAAATGATCGCGCGGTCGCCGGGCCGGATGCCTTTTTTGCGCAGCATATATGCAATCTCGAGGGAGCGGTTGTACGCCTCCCGGTAGGTATGGGATTCGACAATCCAGCGCTGCGCGTCGTCGTCATAATCGACAAACCGGAAGGGGTCATAGTCCGGATTGACCCGGATCTGCTCCTGAAATGCTTTGATAATCGGCGGTATTTCTTTCATATTCACGTGCGTCCTTTGCGATCTGATATATTGTCAGTTACTATTCACGGCCCTCCACCCCTCATGCGCACTCGTCGCCCTTTCAGGGCTCCAGTTCCGCTGCTGACGCAGCTAAGACTGCTTATGTGGGGTGGAGTTCCTGTTTCACAGGCTGCATCTGGGTTTACTTCCAGCCTCTTACGTGCAAGCACGACGATTCTGTCAGTAAATCCAGATGAGCCGTGAATAGTAACAGATTTACAAACAAGATAATAATATCTCGGATACACGATTCTCGCAAGTGAAATGTTCATAAAATGTAAAGTGTAAATTTTCAAATTAGTGATTGTGCATAATCCCGTCTTTGACAGTTAGTACAGTCAAAGGATCGCTCCAAGCCTTGAAAT
>JAJQBM010000260.1 GCA_021203285.1 Clostridiales bacterium
GCGGAAAAAACCGACTGGTATGCGCCTGCAGATCGAGATAAATATTCCGGTCATACACGGTCAGGTCTTTGCGCACATATATTTTTTTCGTCTCCGTGTGCTGCACCAGCACAATATTTTCATGCGTGCTGATCCCGGCAATCTTTTTATAATAAGACAGCCGGCTTTCTTCTTGTAGTGTCATCGCATCCCCAGTATGATTTATCTACGCGCGAACCGCCGCCAGTGCCTGCGCCACATCCGCGATAAGATCCTCCTTGTCCTCCAGTCCGCAGGACATGCGGATCATACCAGCCGGGATTCCGGCCTCGGCAAGCTGCTCATCGGTCATCTGCCGGTGCGTGGAGGTGGCCGGGTTCAGACAGCAGGTCCGGGCATCCGCCACATGCGTCTCGATCGCCGCCAGCTTCAGCGCCATCATAAACTTCTCCGCCGCCGGGCGTCCGCCCTTCAGTTCAAAGGAGAGCACGCCGCAGCTTCCGTCCGAAAGGTACTTCTGCGCCAGCTCGTAATAGGCGTCCCCCGGAAGCTCCGGGCAGATAACGGAGAGAACCTCCGGCTGTGCCTGCAGATACTCCGCGACCGCACGGGCATTCTCCACATGGCGCGGCATGCGCACATGGAGGGACTCCAGTCCCAGATTCAGGTAAAACGCATTCTGCGGCGACTGGATGCTGCCCAGATCGCGCATCAGCGTCGTTGTGCACTTTGTGATAAAAGCTCCGCCCTGACCGAACTTCTCGGCAAAGGTGATGCCGTGATACGACTCATCCGGCGTCGTCAGTCCCGGAAACATATCCGCATGGGCAAACCAGTCGAACTTCCCGCCGTCCACGATGGCTCCGCCAACTGCCACCCCGTGGCCGTCCATATACTTTGTCGTAGAGTGCGTGACGATATCCGCGCCCCACTCGATGGGCCGGCAGAATACCGGAGTCGGGAACGTATTATCCACAATCAGCGGCACGCCGTGGGCATGCGCCGCCTTCGCAAACTTCTCAATGTCAAGAACCGTCAGCGCAGGATTCGCGATCGTCTCCCCGAAAACTGCACGGGTATTCTCCCGGAACGCCGCGTTCAGTTCCTCCTCGGAGCAGTCCGGCGACACAAAGGTCGTCTCGATTCCCATCTTCGCCATCGTGACGGAGAGCAGGTTGAACGTTCCTCCGTAGATCGAGGAGGACGCCACGATATGGCTGCCGCACTCGCAGATATTAAAGAGCGCGAAAAAGTTCGCCGCCTGCCCGGAGGAAGTCAGCATTCCCGCCGTTCCGCCCTCCATGTCGGCGATCTTCGCCGCCACCATATCATTTGTCGGATTCTGCAGTCTTGTATAAAAATATCCGGCCTCCTCCAGATCAAAAAGCTTTCCCATCACCTCGCTGGTATCATAGCGAAACGTCGTAGACTGAATAATCGGGATCTGCCTTGGCTCCCCGTTCGCCGGCCGGTAGCCCGACTGCACACACTTTGTGTTGATCTTATATTCGCTCATCTTCTTTCCTCCCTCACTAAAATGAAACGCAAAGTTAACGATCCTCAATATTCACATACTCTTCATGCACCCCGACATACTTATACGCCGGACGGATAATCTTACTTGCATTGATCAGCTCCTCCAGCCGGTGTGCGCTCCACCCCGGCATACGCGCGATCGCAAAAATCGGCGTAAACAGCTCCTCCGGGATCCCGAGCATACTGTAGACAAATCCGCTGTAGAAGTCCACATTCGCGCAGACATTCTTCTGTATGTTTCTCTGCTTCATGATCAACTGACCGGAAAGCCGCTCCACCAGATCATAGAGGGCAAACTCCTCGGTCATTCCCTTCTCCTCCGCCAGCTTCTGCGCATATTTCTTCAGGATGACCTCACGGGGATCCGAGAGGGTATAGACCGCATGCCCCATGCCGTAAATCAGGCCGGTATGATCAAACGCCTCTTTGTCCAGAATCTTCTGGAGATACGCACCCACCTCAGCCTCGCTCGTCCAATCGCTGATATGCTCCATAATGTCCGCAAACATATGCTGAACCTTCAGGTTTGCACCGCCGTGACGCGGTCCTTTCAGCGACCCTAAGGACGCCGCGATGGATGAATAGGTGTCTGTGCCGGTGGATGTCACCACATGCGTTGTAAAAGTGGAGTTGTTACCGCTGCCATGCTCCGCGTGGAGAATCAGCGCGACATCCAACACCCTTGCCTCGAGCGGCGTATACTTTCCGCTCGGCCGCAGCATCAGGAGAAAATTCTCCGCCAGTGACAGATGCCGTTCTGGATTGCGGATAAACAAGGTCTCACCATTCCGGAAATGCCGATAGGCGTGATAAGAAAAAATCGCGATCAGCGGAAGCTTCGCAATCAGCTCCATGGTCTGGCGCAGCACATTCCCCGGCGTGATATCGTCCGGGTTCCTGTCATAGGAATACAGCGTCAGAACGCATCGCTGCATGGCGTTCATGATATTCTGATTCGAAGCTTTCATAACCACATCACGGACAAACCGCTGACTCAGCTCCTCCATCTGCGCCATAACTGGGAAAAACACATCCAGCTCCTTCTGGCTCGGCAGCTTTCCGAACATCAGCAGGTAAATCGTCTCCTCAAACCCGTACCGGCGGTCTCCGAGCCCGTCTATGATATCCATCACGTTGATTCCCTGATAGTAGAGCTTTCCGTCGGCCGGAATATTGCGGCCGTGAACCAGTTCATACGCATTGACATCGGAAATCTCCGTCAGACCCGTCAGCACGCCCTTTCCGGACGAGTCACGCAACCCCCGCTTCACGTCATACTCAATATATAAGTTCGGATCGATGCCGTGATTCTTCATCAACTCCTGCTCCAGCGTAGCCATGTTGAAACGAAGATCGCCCATTTCTTCCAGACCGATCATCTCATTGTTGTTCTCAGCAAGCATCCGTGTACCTCCTTTTCCTGCTAATCCGTGATCATTTCATACCCGTAATGATCAAAATAAAACCCAAGCCTGCCGTTGATCTTGTCCCTCAGCGCAGGCTCAAGAGTAAACACATTTTTCTGGTAATTCTTCTGGCTCTCCAGATGTTCTTCAAAATACGGCCTCGCCTCCTCAAACCCTCCGATTTCGAGGCGGTCATAAATCATTTTCACATATCCGAGCGGATCCTTGCAAAAATCCTCATAGCAGATATCGATGCGGTCATCCTTCGGCAGATGATCCAGCTCTTTGAAAGCCTTCCTGTAAATGCGCTCGAAAAGCTCGATGGAGATATCCTCGATGGCCTCTCTGGGCGCCGGTGTATTCAGGCAGAGCAGCTCCATCTCTTTCGTGAACATGTTGACCGTGGACATGATCACCTTGTACGGATTGCGGTAGATATTGATAAACTTTGCCTTCGGATAGCAGCGCTTCAGCTCCCCGATCCTGCAGGTATTTTCCGGGCTTTTCAGAAGGAGCGCCTTCCCCTTGCTGAGCCATGTCACCTTGCGCAGGATGTAATCATAAGCCTTCCACCACTCACGCTGCCGGGTCTCATCCTGCTCGTCAATAAAGGCTGTCTCGATATATTTTGCGCCCTTCCCTCCGTCCGGGAAAACCAGCATATGGCTGATCGCCTGTGTGGAGATCGTCGCCTGGGCGAACACCTCCTCCATGGGGAGATTCAGCTCATACTCCATATTATCCATGGGACGGGCTCCCTTCAGGAGGCACTTCTGCAGCTTTTCCATCATGTGTTTCAGGAGAATGCAGTTATTGAATGTGACGGTCTTGACCGGATCAAACCACCCGTACTGCGGATCCCTCGTCAGAAGATTCTGCAGGAAGGTCGTGCCGGAACGCCAGTATCCCACAATATAAATCGGGCCTTTTTCAACTCGTGTCCTGCGAATCGGAATGTAAAAAATCAGCCACTCCATGAGGGCCGGAAGTCCCAGAACAAAGGTCACAAGTGTGATAAACCGCCCCTGTTTTTTGTTCGTGATCGGGTTCGTCCGTTTTAAACGAAGCCAGTTGTCAAACCTGCATCCGAGCAGATTGTGTGACAGATTGATTTTTTCCATAACTACGTACCCATTCTCTTATGTATTTGTAATGATTCAGAGCTATGTAAATGTATCTTACGAAAACAGTATCATCAATACCGCAAAATCCGTATTTTCAAAGTATTGCGCGGATGTCAGGCCGCTGCAATAATCGAACAGCCTGCCCTCTTCCGCAAAAAACTGCCTGGCCTCCCCGCACAACTCAGCGTTCGCAAACCGGATCTGCACCGCCTGCTGACCGCTCTCATATCCCGCACGGATGATCCCGCCGATCCGGTCGGGATCCCACTCTTCCACATACAGCCCCTCATGGATAAAATAATTATCCTCCGTTGCCGTACAGTCCGGCATAGAAATCTCCTCATCCGGCTCATGGGTCGTCAAAAGCATCTCCGTCGTCACGCAAAAATAATCATAATTGATATATTCGACGGTCGATGCCGACTCTTCGGCAGACTCCGTTTCGTCTCCGCTAAGCGTCATATACCGGGAATTCCCCCATGTAGTGTCGAGATAATAATACGCCCCGTCCATGAAGACCAGATTCCACGCATGCATTTCACCGTTTGCCACACCGGTCACCGTCGTACACGGAATTCCAAGCTGCTCCAAAAGGTATTGGGTCGCATAGGCATAGCCCTGACAGATGGTCTCATGGTTGACAAAGACGCTGATAATGTTCTGGTTGTCCTCCGAATCGATCACATAGTCCACTTCACGGATCAGTGTCTCATAGACATAGAGAACCTTGTCGAAATCGCTGCCGTCGGCGGGAACGCCCTCCAGCATCCGCGCGGCTTCCGCATCGATCTGCGCCTGCAGCACGTCCTGCTCCTCCGCCGTCATCGAATAAACCGGCGTGATCTCGATGGAGACAACCTCGCCGTCTCTGCTGTTCGTCACATACTCCATCTGCTCCAGCCAGAAAATATTGCAGTAGTCGCAGCGGATCGCCTGATAGGCCCGGCTCATCACCTCGACATCCAGAGCGGAAATCCGTCTCTCTTCTTCCCGGTTCAGCAGTGCGTAGACGATCTCATCATAGACTGCCTTTTCCTCGTCATCCAGCGTCTGATAGGCATACCGTTCCTCCGACACGCTCTCCACCGCCGGCTGTTCGCTCTCCTCCGGTGCCGACTGCTGCGATTCTGACAGTTCCGGAGCCGCAGATTCAAAATACCCTGATATCTGCTCCTCCAGCCCGGCACATCCGGACAAGGCCACCGCTGCCGCAGCCAGAAGCGCCGCCAAACATATCTTTGCTTTGCTTTTTATTAATAAAATCTGAATCTCCTGAACCTCTCCGGCTATTGCTTTTCTCACGGGATACTTCTATAATAAAAGTACCGCATATTGAATCATAACACAAATATCATCTTTTGTGAACAGGAGTTTTTATGGTAGCACTGCAAATCACAGAGATCGGCGCTCTCCTGGGTCGAATGCTGAAAGGCGACATGTTTGATCATTTTCTTCTGAAGGAGGCCGCCGTCTCACACGCCTTTGACACGGTCATCGACGGCGCCCTCCGGGATTCCTTTTATACCGATGCGGAGCGGGAACAGCTCGGCCTGAGCGGCCTGCAGTACATCCCGTGGCCGCAGGTACGCCCGATCTGTCTGGATCTGCTCAAAGGAAACCGGAAACCGTCTTCCTTCCGGTTTCAGTTTCTGCTCGCCCCGCGGGATCAGGAAAAAACCATCGCAAAATCCGGCAGCAGCTTCGGCACGGAAGACATCACCGGCCTTTTCCTGAATCTGATCTACAAAAACGACAACCTTGTATGTACCACCGGCATCTCCTACCGCACCTTCTCTCCGGATAAGTCTCTGGAGCAGGAATGGGACCGCCTCGCGGCACTCTTTTTAAAGCAGCACGGCATCACCGTGGACAAACTGTAACTCCTCTCATTTTCCGGTCCGGATTTCCGACAGGATCTGTTCATATACATCGGCATACGGGCGCTGTGCCTCTCTGGCAATCCGCGCCGCGCTCTCGTATTCGGGCGTATATATCGTCTGTCCTTTGTATTCGGTCACTTTCACATCGACTTTCCCAAGGGACGTCTCCACCGTCTGATTATGACGCGCGAGCACCGTGCGCTCCATGGTCTGCCGCCGGATGCCGATGGTTGTCGTCTCCGCGAACAGAATGTCCTCCATGATTTCTCTCCGGTTCGGCGTGCAGATCACGGTTACCATGTAGCCCGGACGGTTCTTTTTCATAAAAACCGGGGTATAGTGGACATCGCGGGCGCCCGCCTGAAACAGCCGCTCCATGGTATAACCCAGCGCTTCCCCTCTGCAGTCGTCGACATTGCACTCCAGCTTTACGATCGTGTCCGCATTCTCACTGTTTCCGTTACCTGCCTGTGAACCGTCTGCCTCCGGGCAGGAATTCCCCGCCTTATCCGCTGTGATCAGCATCGCACGAAGGATGCTGGGGCGCTCATAGCTGCGTTTGCCGCCGCCCAGACCGATCCGCTCTATATAATATGTTTCCGGGAGCCTGTCCTCCGTGCGGATTGCCGCCGCGATCGCCGCCCCTGTCGGCGTGACGAATTCTCCCTCCGTGCCTGTCTGGTGCAGTGGCAGGTGATGCGCCGACACAATGTTTAATGTGGCAGGCACCGGCACCGGAATCACACCGTGCTGGCAGCGGATGGACCCACACCCCTCGTAAAGCACCGGCACGATGACATCCTCCACACCCAGATCATCCAGGCAGACCGCCGCCGCCGCAATATCCACGATGGAGTCCACCGCACCCACCTCATGGAAATGCACTTCCTCCCGCGGAACGCCGTGCGCCTTTGACTCCGCCTCCGCCAGAATATCAAAAATTCGAAGTGCCGTCGCCTTCGCGCGCGGCGTCATGGCGGAGCGCTGCAGAATTTCGACGATCTCCGGCAGTCCCCGGTGAGAATGTGTGTGACCATGGTGGTGATCGTGTTCATGGCTGTGGTCATGTATATGCTCGTGTTCATGATCATGCGGATGCTCGTGGCCGTGCCCGTCTCCGTGCTCATGCGTATGAGTATGAAGATGGCTGTCACTCTGTCCATGCAGATATGCCATGTCATGGTCATGATTTTCATGGGCATCGTCGAGCTTCACCGCAAAATCACAGACATCCAGCCCGCTCTTCTTTACCCGGCTGATCTCCACCGAATATCCTTCCAGTCCCAGACTGTCCAGTGCCTCCCTCAGCTTTGCCTCATCCGCCCCGAGATCCAGAAGGGCAGCAACCGTCATATCGCCGCTGATGCCCGCGTAACACTCCAGATATAGTTTTTGTCTCATCTCCTGCACACTCCTTTTCCTGTGAAAATGATTTGATTTTATGCAAATTTCCCTGATATTCCCACCAAAACAGCGTGAATTACCAGACGGTAATCAACAATATGACCAAAAATTTTTTTGAAAAAGTGAATTCATTGTGAACACTTATTTTTAATTTCTGTTATTATAATACATGTAAACCC
>JAJQBM010000195.1 GCA_021203285.1 Clostridiales bacterium
ACCGCAGTCATTGCGACCGATGACACATGGCAGTATCGCGGAAGCGACATTGAGGAGAGCGGTATCTATTTCGGGGAAACATTCAACCGTCTGCTCTGGGCGCGGAAGAAAAATCCGCTGCGGCCGGCGGAGATCGCGGAGGAGCCGGGAAAGCTGACGGAGCGGTACAGTCTGCCGGTGACGGTTGTGGAGACACTGTACCCGCAGGAGATTCTTGTCACCCCTGCCGGGGAGACAGTGGTCGATTTTGGTCAGAATCACGCGGGATTCATGGAGTTTACGGCGGATTTTCCGGCCGGAACCGAGGTGACCTTTGAGTGTGCGGAGATTCTGCAGGACGGGAATTTTTATCACGGGAATTATCGTGAGGCGGAGTCGAAGTTTACCTATATTTCCGACGGGAGGAGGGAACGGGTGCGCCCGCACTTCACATATTTCGGGTACCGCTATCTGCGTGTGACGGGGTGGCCGCGCGAATTGGAAAAGGAGGATCTCTGTTCCAAGGTTCTTTGCTCCGATCTGGATCGGATCGGATACCTGACAACCGGAAATGAGAAAATCAATCGTCTCTATCAAAACTGCCTGTGGGGGCTCCGATCCAATTTTATCGATATGCCGACGGATTGTCCGCAGCGGAACGAGCGGCTCGGATGGACCGGGGACGCGCAGATTTTCGCGCCGACCGCCTCATGGCATATGGACACGCAGGCATTTTACCGGAAGTTCCTGCGGGATCTGCGGAGTGAACAGATGAGAGCCGGCGGCGGTGTGCCAAATTATATTCCGTCGAAGGGTGATTTCGGCGGCGCGACGAGCGTTTGGGGAGACGCTGCGACGCTGATTCCGGAGACGCTGTATCAATTCTATGGTGATCTCTCCGATATGGAGACCTATTATCCACTGATGCGGGACTGGGTGGAGTACATGCGGCGGGTCGATGTGCAGACCGGGGATGAGCGGTTGTTCCGGCCGGGGTTTCAGTTCGGAGACTGGCTGGCACTGGACGGTGTCACGGAGGAGAGCTTTAAGGGATCTACGGATGACGACTATATCGGGAGTGTCTATTATTTCCGCTCCGCGCAGATCGCGGCCGGGATGGCGCACCGTCTCGGAAAGACGGAGGATGAGGCAGAATACGCAAAGCTGGCGGACGAAATCCGCGAGGCGGTGTTGGATGAATACTTTACACCGTCCGGCAGACTTTCCGTGGACACACAGGCGGCCTATCTCGTCGCGATGCAGTTCGGACTCTATCGGGATCTGAACAAGCTGAAGGAACAGTTTCTTGCGAGATTGAAGAAAGACTGTTATCAGATTCGCTGCGGATTTGTCGGGGCGCCGCTTTTGTGCGTGACGTTGGCGCAGAACGGGATGGCGAATCTGGCGTATGACTTTCTTTTTTATGAGGGATTTCCCGGTTGGCTGTACGCGGTCAATCTGGGCGCGACGACGATCTGGGAACGGTGGAACTCGGTCCTGCCGGACGGGACAATGCACCCTGCGGGGATGAATTCGCTGAATCATTATTCCTACGGCTCTGTGGCAGAGTTTTTCTATGAATATATGGCCGGGATTCGTCCGCTTGCGCCGGGTTTCGGAAAGGTAAAGATCGCGCCGGTTCCGGATATCCGTCTGGGACATGTCCGGTGCAGCTATGATTCCGTCAGCGGACGCTATGGTTCAGAGTGGGAGATCCGGGAGGACGGAACGTTTTGGATGAAGGTTGAGGTTCCCTTTGGCTGTGAGGCCGAGGTAGTTCTTCCAGATTGCGGCGGAGAAAACAGAACGATGAATGCGGGGGACCGGATCGCCCGAAACGGAAACATGATTCTGCCTGCCGGTATGTATGAGTTTTCCTACACGCCGACGCGGGACTATCGTTTCCCCTACGGACCGGATACGCGGATTGCGCAGTTGGCAGGTGATGAACGGGCAATGGAGATTCTGAGGGAGGAGCTGCCGGTTGCCTATGGGATGATCGTGGGCGGCGACCGGGAAAATACCGCCTGTACATTTGCGGAGCTTGCGAACATGGCATTTCTCGGCCTCGACCCGGCGCAGGATAATGCGGTGGCGGAAAAAATTTATGCTCTGAGTTTTTGGGATTAGTTTATAATATGTATCAATCAGAATAAGGAGGATGGGATGTATGGGAAAGGAACCGACACCGCAGGAGATTTTCGGAACCTTTGTAAACTGGAAGTATGATGAGCACACATGGATCATTACCGGACTGGGCGGCAGCCTGTATATGTATCTGCTGGAGGGCGAGCATTCGGCACTCCTCATCGATACGGCTTATGGGCTGGGCGACTTGAAGGCTTACTGTGAGAAGCTGACCGACAAACCGGTCTTTGCGGCGGACACGCACGGGCATCTCGACCACTCCGGCGGCAACGGATTTTTTGAAAAAGTATATCTGCATGAGGATTATCGTATGGATTTTGAAGCTACGAGGGATGATCGGCTTGTGGACTACGGCAGCCTGCCGTTTCCGGATTATCAGAAAATTTATCTGAAAGAGGGAGATACCATTGATCTGGGCGGCCGTGTGCTGGAGGTTTTTGATATCTCCGCCCACTCAAACAGCAGCCTGGCGTTTCTGGATGCCTCCCATCGCCTGCTGTTTTGCGGCGATGAACTGGAATCCACACAGGTTCTGATGTACCCCATTGCAACGGATGAAGCGCATTCCCATGATTTCCCGAAAAAAATCGCACGCCATAAAGTGAATATGGAAAAGCTTCTGGCAAGGGAGAACGATTTTGATTTTTGCTGTCCGGGACACAACGGCGCGCCGCTCGCCAAAGAGTACATTAAGGATTTCATCGGGCTGGACGAGTCCATACTGGCAGGGCATCCGGTTGTGGAGGAGAAACTGAACCATCCCTATATCGAGATGGATCCGATCGCGCCGCGTCTCTGCCGGGTCCGCTATAAAAAAGCGTCGTTTTTTGTCCTGAAAGAGGATCTGTTGTAAAAATCGGACGATTTATAGTATAGTTATCAGAAATAAATAAAAGTCGGAGGTGTACGATGAGGGAAGGAAAATGGAACAAGGGCTGGAAATTCTGGCCGGATAAGGGGGCATTTGCTCTGGTATGGAATATTCCGGAGATTGCGAGGGAGATCGATCTGCCGCACGATGCGATGCTGGAGACTCCGGCGCGGGCAGACAGCCCGAACGGCGGGAATACGGGATATCGGGACGGAGATGTCTATACTTATGCGAAGACGCTTTTTGCCCCGGAGGAATACCGGGATAAAACCGTGATGCTGAAGTTTGAGGGCGTCTACATGAACGCCATGGTTTATGTTAACGAGCAGCTGGCGGCGAAGTGTCCCTACGGATATACCGGATTTTATGTAAAACTGAACGATCATCTGCGCTACGGGCAGGACAACGAGATCCGTGTTCTAGTGAAAAACTCCGGCATGGCCAACAGCCGGTGGTATTCCGGCAGCGGCATTTACCGGGATGTCTACCTGCTGGTCTCCGATACGGTGTATGCGGAGCCGGAGGGTGTGCAGATATCCACAGAATCTCTCAATGAGCAACTGGCCGTCTTAACAGTCCGGACAGAGATTAAAAACCGCAGGTATCAAAAAGTCCCCCTGCGTCTGGAGACAGCGGTTGTGGATGCGGACGGGGAGACCGTGGCGGCAGATACAGCGCACCTTTCCGTCTATGAGGGGGCAGAGCGGAAGATCATACAGCGTATTGCTGTGGAGAACCCCCATGCGTGGTCTGAGGATTCCCCGTATCTTTACCGCCTCGTATCCCGGATTTATGAGGGGGAAGCCCTGTTGGACGAGAGCGAGACGGCATTCGGCATCCGCACGCTGTCACTCGATGCGAAGCGGGGGCTTTGTGTCAACGGGAAAACCGTCAAACTGCGCGGTGCGTGCATCCATCATGACAGCGGTCTGCTGGGTGCGGCCACTTATGAGGCGGCACAGTACCGTCAGATCAGACGCCTGAAAGCGGCGGGCTTTAACGCGATCCGTATGTCTCATCACCCGGCGGCGTCGGCGCTGCTGCGCGCCTGTGATGCTCTGGGGGTCTAAGTAATGGATGAGACCTTTGATATGTGGACCAGAAGTAAGTCCGATAACGATTATGCGCTTTTCTTCGATCGGTGGTGGGAGACAGACGCGGAGGCTATGGTGCGAAAGGATTATAACCATCCCTCGGTGATTTTGTATTCTGTCGGCAACGAGATTCCGGAGATCGGGACGGATCTGGGAGCCGTTCTCTGCGGGCAGATTTCGGATAAGATCCGGTCGCTGGATTCCGGACGCTTTACGCTGGCGTCGATCAACGGAATTTTTGCCGCGGGGGATTGTGTCGATCAGATCATGGCGGATCTGCAGGATGAGATGGCGGCGTCCGGTGAGGTGGACGTGGGCGCGAATGTCAATGATTTCATGTCCGTCATGGATGACCATCTGGATCAGAGCGTCACGCAGCCGGCGATCACACAGCGGCTGGCGATGGCCTGTTCGCGTACGGATATCGCGGGCTACAATTACATGACTGCACGGTATGAGCCGGACGGGGAGGCTTATCCGAACCGCGTGATCGTGGGGAGTGAGACCTATCCGCCGGAGATCGCCCGCAACTGGGGGCTCGTGAAACGGCTGCCCTATGTCATCGGTGACTTCACATGGACCGGATGGGATTATATCGGGGAAGCCGGTGTCGGCGTGGTGGCTTACGCGCCCGGCGAGGACGGCTTCGGGGCGCAGTTCCCCTGCCAGCTCGCCTACTGCGGTGATTTTGATCTCACCGGATTCCGGCGGCCGAACTCTTATTTCCGGGAGGTGGTCTTCGGACTGCGGAAGGATCCTTACATTACAGTTCAGAATCCGTACCGCTACGGGCAGGATGAAAAACATACCGTCTGGGTGATCAGCGACAACCACTCTTCATGGACCTATCCCGGATGTGAAGGGAAACCGGTGGTCGTGGAGGTCTATGCGCCGGGCGACGAGGTGGAATTGTTTGCCAACGGAGTGTCTCTTGGACGCAAACCGGCCGGAGAGGCGGCGGGATACCGCACGCTCTTTGAAACTGTCTATGCGCCGGGGACTCTTCGCGCCGTGGCTTACGAAAACGGCACGGAGATCGGCAGCATGGATCTGAAGACAACAGGGGCGGCGGCGCAGCTCAGACTGACGGCTGAGGAGGTGTCAGCGGACGATGAGACCCTGATCTATGTGGATATCGCGGCAGTGGATGCCGACGGGCTCGTCTGCGATGCAGAGAAATTGACGCTGCAGGCACGGGTTGACGGCGATGCGGCACTTCTCGGATTCGGCAGCAGCAATCCGAAGCCGGTATATAACTATATCACGGATACGACGGAGACCTTTTACGGCAGAGCGCTTCTGATTTTAAAGCGAACCGGCAGCCGCGCGGTGGACGTTACCGTGACGGCCAAAGAGCAGCAGGGAACGGCTGCCCTGCGGATTGAGGCAGTGTGACAGAGCATACAGGGAGACGAAAGTGATGGTGGAACTGAAAGCAAACCCTTATTTTCTGACAGAAACAGAGATTGACTGGGTAAATCGAACGCTGGATTCCATGAGTATGGAGGAAAAAATCGGGCAGTTGTTCTGTCCGATCGGCGGAAATACGGAGGAAAAATTTCTTCTGGATTTTCTGGAGGAGTTTCAGCCGGGCGCGATGCTGTACCGTCCGATGCCCGCGGCGCAGGTGAGGAGCGTGCATAAATTTTTACAGGAGCACTCCCACATTCCCATGCTGCTTGCGGCGAATCTGGAGTCCGGAGGAAACGGAATCTGCGCGGACGGAACCTACTTTGCCCGTCCGATGGGCGTGGCTGCGACAGACCGGGCTGAAAATGCGTATCGGCTGGGGATGGTTTCCGGAAGGGAGGCGCAGGCTGTCGGCTGTAACTGGGCCTTTTCGCCGATCTGCGACCTTGATCTGAATTTTCGCAACCCGATCATGAATGTGCGGACATTTGGAAACGACCGGGAGCGGGTGATTTCTTTTGTCCGCGAGCAGATGCGGGGGCTCTCGGAGTATGGCGTGGCCGCCGCGGTCAAGCATTTTCCGGGTGACGGTGTGGACGAGCGCGACCAGCACTTGTTGTCTTCCGCCAACAGTCTGTCCGTGGAGGAGTGGGACGATTCTTACGGGAGGATCTGGCAGTCGGTTGTGGATGCGGGAGCCCTCTCCGTTATGGTGGGGCATATCCTGCAGCCGGCCTACAGCAGGTATTTCAACCCGGCGCTTGCGGATGAGGAGATTCTGCCGGCGACATTGTCCACCGAATTGCTGAACGGACTGCTCCGCGGGAAGCTGGGATTCAACGGCGTGATCGTGACCGATGCGACGCCGATGGTGGGATTTGCCGCAGCCATGCCGCGGAAGGAGGCGATCCCGGCGGCACTGGCGGCCGGATGCGATATGATTTTGTTCAACAAGGATATCCGGGAGGATTATCAGGCAGTGCGGGATGCGCTGGCGGACGGGAGGCTGACCGGGGAGCGCATCGATGAGGCGGTGACGCGTATTCTCGCCATGAAGGCAGCGATGCAGTTGCCGGAGAAGCAGGCGGAGGGGACGCTTGTTCCGCCTGAGGAAGCGTTATCCTGCATCGGCTGCGAACAGCATCGGGAGTGGGCGGAGGTCTGCGCCGATGAGAGTGTGACACTGGTGAAGGATACACAGGAGCTTCTGCCGGTTTCCCCCGAAAAATATAAGAGGATCCGCCTGTATCTGCTGGAGGATCGGATCGGCGGCGGATTTAAGGATGGGGAGAGCGCGATCGGAACCGTGCGGGAACGGTTGGAGAGAGAAGGGTTCGAGGTGTCGGTTTATGACTATGCAAACCCGGATTTCCATGAGATTTTCGAGGGCGGTGTCGCGGATATCAAATCAAAGTTTGATCTGGCTGTGTATGTGGCCTGTATTGACACGGCCAGCAATCAGTCGGTCCGGCGCATTGACTGGGTTCATCTGATGGCAGCGGATGCGCCGTGGTTTGTCCGTGAGGTGCCGACACTCTTTATTTCCCTGGCCAATCCGTATCATCTGGTGGATGTGCCCATGGTGAAGACATTTATCAATGCCTATACGCCGACGGAGGCGGTCATTGATCAGGTTGTGGACAAGATCATGGGGCGGTCGGCGTTTCAGGGAAAGAGCCCGGTCGACCCGTTCTGCGGAGCCTGGGGCGCAGAACTTTAAAGTACTATAAAATTTATTGGAGAATCGTATGCTTGAGAAGTGGATTACAAACCGGACGGCCGCACCGTTCTATGCAAGAAAGGGTTTTTATATTGAGAAGGAGGTAGCAGCCGCCGTTGTGAAGGTCTGCGGTCTGGGTCAGTTCATCCTGCATCTGAACGGTGCGAAGGTGGGCGACCACGAGCTGGATCCGGCGTGGACGGATTACAACAAGCTGGCGCAGTATGTGACCTTTGATGTGACCGATGCCATAC
>JAJQBM010000287.1 GCA_021203285.1 Clostridiales bacterium
AGTTGGCTGCTCGACATGGCTCTCGCCGAACACCTGAATGTCTTTCCCGCAGTCCGGACATACCAGATAGCTGTAGTTCTCGATAATACCGAGGACCGGAATATCCATCATGGCCGCCATATTGTAAGCCTTTTTTACGATGAGCTGCACCAGTTCCTGCGGGGAGGTGACGATCACAATCCCATCCACCGGAATGGACTGGAACACCGTCAACGGCACATCGCCGGTTCCCGGAGGCATGTCCACAAACAGGTAGTCCAGATCGCCCCAGACCACATCCGTCCAAAACTGCTTGACCGTCCCCGCGATGATCGGACCTCTCCAAATGACCGGCGCCTCCTCATCGTCCATGAGCAGGTTCACGGACATAACCTTTCCGCCGTCCGCCGCCTCAATGGGGCATACGCCCATCTCCGAGCCGACCGCCGGACCGTGAAGGCCATACATCTTCGGAATAGAAGGGCCGGTGATGTCCGCATCCAGAATCCCCACCGTGTAGCCTTTCTTTTTCATAGCGGACGCAAGGGATGCCGTCACAAAGGATTTGCCGACGCCGCCCTTTCCGCTGACCACTCCGATCACCTTTTTGATCGAAGAATATTCATTTAATGCCTCCAGCATGCTTTTGGGCCCCTCCGAGCATCCTCCGTTTTCCTGTGAAGGGCAGTTGCCCGCACTTGCATAGCCGTCACAGCTGCTTGCCATATCATATACCTCCTGTATTTTATCTTTTCTAAATTTACCACATCAAAATGATGATTCCTGTTTTACTCCACCGTCACGCTCTTTGCGAGATTCCGCGGCTTATCGACATCCAGCCCGCGCGCCACGCTGGTATAGTATCCCAGAAGCTGCAGCGGAATCACCGCAAGGCTGGCCTCGAAATGCGCGTCGGTCCGCGGAATGTATACGGTAAAATCCGCTGTATCCTCGATGACATAGTGACCGTAGCTGGTCAGTCCCATGAGATACGCACCTCTGGCCTTGCACTCCACCATATTGCTGACCGTTTTCTCATAGAGATCGTCCTGTGTGAGCACGCCGATCACAAGGATCCCGTCCTCGATCAGGCTGATGGTTCCGTGCTTTAGCTCACCCGCCGCGTAAGCCTCGGAGTGGATATAGGAAACCTCCTTCATTTTCAGGCTTCCCTCCAGACTGATCGCGTAATCCAGCCCGCGGCCGATAAAAAACACATCCCGCGCATTGGAGAATTTCGACGCAAACCACTGCAGCCGCTCCTTCTCCGCGAGAATCTGGCTGATTTTGTCCGGCAGCGTCAGTAGCTCCGTCAGCATCGACGCATACACCGCATCCTCCAGCGTCCCCCTGACATGGCCGAAATACATGGCCAGCAGATAAGAGGCGATGAGCTGCGTGCTGTACGCCTTCGTGGTGGCGACAGCGATCTCCGGCCCCGCCAGCGTATAAAACACATGATCCGCCTCGCGGGCAATCGATGAGCCCACCACGTTGACGATGGCGAGCGTCTTCGCGCCGCGCTCCTTTGCCTCGCGGAGTGCGGCGAGGGAATCCGCCGTCTCCCCCGACTGGGAGATGACGACCACCAGACCGTCCGCGGTCAACAGCGGCTTCCGGTAGCGGAACTCGCTGGCCAGATCCACGCGCACCGGAATCCGCGCCAGATCCTCAAACACATACTGCGCCGCCATCGCCACATGCCACGCCGAGCCGCAGGCAACCATATAAATCTGCGAACAATTCCGGATCTCCTCATCCGTGAATCCCGTATCGCGAAGATCCATGCTCAATTTCCCGTCCGTATCCTTCACCGCAGACCGGATCGTATCCTCCACCGCCTTCGGCTGCTCGTGGATCTCCTTCATCATGAAGTGCTCATATCCGCCCTTTTCCGCGGCCTGCACATCCCACTTGATCTCCACGGAATCCTTCTCGATCTCATCCCCGTCAATGTTATAAAAATGAACATCCCCTGCAGTCAGGCGGGCAATCTCCAGATTGCCGATATAGTAAACGTTTCGCACATAATTTAAGATCGCCGGAACATCGGACGCAAGAAACGACTCTCCCTCCTTCACGCCGAGGATCATCGGGCTGTCTTTGCGCGCCACCCAGATCTCTCCGGGATAATCGCGGAACATGACTGCCAGCGCATACGACCCGCGGGCGCGAACCATAGTCTTGGCTAAAGCGTCGATTGGGCCCACTTTATACTTATTATAATAGTAATCCACCAGCTTGATCGTCACCTCGGTGTCCGTCTGGGAGTAAAAAGAATATCCCTTGCGGGTCAGCTTATCCTTCAGCTCCTGAAAATTCTCAATAATCCCGTTGTGGACGCCCGCCACAGACGGAGCCTCCCCGATGGATTTCTCGCTGCTGTGCGGGTGGGCATTCGTCTCGGAGGGCTCCCCGTGCGTCGCCCACCGGGTATGGCCGATGCCGCAGCAGCCGGTGATAGCATGACCGTTATCCGTCTTTTCCGACAGCTTTTTCAGCCGACCCTTTGCCTTGACAATCTCAATTGGGCTCTCCCCGTTCCGAACGGCAAGCCCCGCCGAGTCATATCCGCGGTACTCCAGCTTCTCCAGGCTGTCCAGAAGGATCGGCGCCGCCTGTTTATCTCCTATATATCCTACGATACCGCACATCTTATGGTTTCCTTTCCGATATTGGCTTTGTAAGATTGCCATGAATAAAGAAAGAATATCACAAAATATTTCTTTTATCAATACTTTCAGTTCAGCTCCACTATCCGTGATACCCCGACATAAATCTGCGAAATCTTATACCATGTCGGAAAATCCACGATGCCCGTGACTGGCAGATCAAAAATCCGCTGAAACGCTTCCACAGCCGCCTTTGTCCGCTCCCCGTAAACACCGTCGGCCGTGATCGTCGGGATTGCGGGGTAGGAGGCGGAAATCACCGCGAGCTGCTCCTGCATCTGGCGCACCTTCGTCCCGGTGGATCCGACCGTCAGGTTCTGCCCCGGCCACGAAGCCAGGATGCCGGAAATTTCCTCCGATGTATTGATAGAGAGGCCGCTCCCGTAATAATAACGCAGGATCTCGATCGCGCGGTACCCCTGATCCGCCAGATACTTTGACCCACACTGGGACAGCCACCCCGGACAGCTCACCTGCTTCCCGTCGCAGTACTGCGTCAGAATCGGCTGCACTACATTGGGGCGGGAGAGATAATTGTTGAACATCTCATCCACAATCTGCGAGATATTGGAGAAAATCGTCCGTCCGTAGGACCATTTCTGATCGTAAGCCGTGGACGATGTGACCGTGTAATCGTACCCCTTATTGCGGTACCACTCCGTGTACACCCGGTTCATCGTAAAGGACATGATTGCGAGAATATTGGCCCGCAGCGCCGCGTCCGGCCAGGTCGAATAGATCTCGCTGGAGGCGACATTTTTAATGTAATCCCGGTAGCGGACATAATAATCCTTTGCCGTGGAATCCGACGGCGCCCCATCGTGGACAACCACATACTCCGGAATGACCACCCGGCTCAAAACGATCTCGCCGTTCTCATTCACAGGTTTGATCTCGTCCTCCGCAATCTTCGGCGGAAAATCCCCCAAAAGTGTATTGGGCGGGACAACGATCACATCCTCCCCTTCCCCGTCGGAGGTCTCCAGCGGCTGCATCTGCACCGGCTGGATCGCGAGTTCATCCGGCAGAACCTCCACATCCTCAATCTCCACCGGTCGGTAGCCCTCCGCCTCGACCCGGACGGTATAGGCGGCATAGGGCTGCGGTTGTCCCGGCTCCATGGAATATTCCGGCGGCGGCGCCGCCAGCGTCAGCGCCTCACTCTGCCCGGAGCTGTCCGCGCGGAGCTCCTCCACAAGCGCGGTCCCGTTATATACCCGTATCACAGCTCCCTCAATCGGCTGAATGGCGATCGTTGAGGTCACGTCGATGCGCAGCGTTCCCCGGGCTGAACTCTCCTGCTGCACGGACAGCTCCCCCGACAGCCGGGGTATCTGCCTCGATATGGAAAAATAATCCTGCAAAATATACCCTCTCTCAATAACATTCATCGTTCTATTCTATGCGGAATTTGAAAAAACTTTCCTTTACCGGAATGTAAAAAGAGTGTATAATGTGCGCGAACGACAAACCGTACAGGGAAAAGTTCCTATGCGGCTGCACGGCAAAAGAAAGGGCTGGGAAAACCATGAGCTCATCAAATCTGACACTGCTGACCGACCTGTATGAAATCACAATGATGCAGGGATATTTCAAGACCGGCAACCGGGACATCGTCGTCTTCGACGCGTTTTACCGCGAGAATCCCTCCGGCGGCGGCTATGCCATCGCCTGCGGTCTGGAGCAGGCCATCGAATACATCAAAAACCTACAGTTTACCACGGACGACATCCGTTATCTGGAAAGCCTTCATATCTTTGACGATGACTTTCTGAAATACTTAAGCACTTTCCGTTTTTCCGGAAGTATCTGGGCCGTCCCGGAGGGAACGGTCGTCTTCCCCAGAGAACCGCTGGTAAAGGTCATCGCGCCGATCATGGAAGCCCAACTGATTGAGACGGCAATCTTAAATATTATCAACCACCAGAGCCTCATCGCTACGAAGGCCGCGCGCGTCTGTTACGCGGCAAAGGGCGACGGCGTGATGGAGTTTGGCCTGCGCCGTGCACAGGGTCCGGATTCCGGCATCCTCGGCGCGCGGGCGGCGGTCATCGGCGGCTGCAACGGCACCTCCAATGTCCTCGCCGGCCAGACCTTCAGCCTCCCTGTCAAGGGCACCCATGCCCACAGTTGGATTATGAGCTTTGGGGACGAATACACTGCGTTTAAGGCCTACGCCAAGCTCTATCCCAACGCCTGCATCCTGCTGGTTGACACCTACGATACGTTAAAGTCCGGCATTCCCAACGCAATCCGCGTTTTTCAGGAGATGCGCTTTTCCGGCATTGAGTTGAAAAACTACGGCATCCGCATGGACAGCGGCGATCTGGCCTATCTGTCCAAAAAGGCGCGTAAGATGCTGGATGCGGCGGGATTTCCCGATGCAGTCATCTCCGCCTCCAACGATCTGGACGAGTATCTGATCGAGACCTTAAAGAGCCAGGGCGCACAGATCACCTCATGGGGCGTGGGCACGAGCATGATCACTTCCAGAGACTGGCCTGCTTTCGGCGGTGTGTACAAGCTCGCCGCGATTCAGGATAAAAACGGCGTCTTCCAGCCGAAAATCAAGCTCTCCGAGAATACGGAGAAGGTCACAAACCCCGGAAACAAGGAAATCTACCGGATTTACGACAAGGAGACCGGCAAAATCCGCGCGGATCTGATCTGTCTGGAGGATGAGGTCTTCGACGAGTCGGAGGATATGGTTCTCTTCGACCCGATCGAGACATTGAAGCGCACGCGGATCAAGGGCGGCACCTACACCATGCGAAAGCTTCTGGAGCAGATTTTCGACGAGGGAAAATGTGTTTACACCTCCCCGACCGTATTGGAAATTCAGGCCGTCTGCAACCGCGAAAAGGATACGCTCTGGGATGAAAATATGCGTTTTGTCAATCCTGCAAAAGTATATGTAGATCTCTCTGATAAGCTCTATGAACTAAAGCAAAATGTGTTGAACGAACTGAGCGCGGCAAAGTACCGCACTGTGTAGACTGTATAATATCATTCTGAATATTGTGGGGCAGGGAATCCGGAAGGATTCCCTGTCTGATTTTCACTCGCCATCTGACAGGTTCTCCGCCTCCGCCGCTATAATCATCTCCAGCTCATGCATCTCATCCAGAACATGGACAAACTCCTCCCAGCCCATCCGGTCAATCACATTTTCGATAAATTTGGTGAGAATCGCCTGCTGTTTTTCCATCGCCTCACTGCCGATCTCCGACAGGTAAATATATGTACCCTGTGCGTCGTGCTCCCAGTACACATATCCCTTATTCTGCAGATTCTGTACCATCTGGGAAACCCGGTTGATCGGGATCTCCAGCTCTTTGCTGATGTCACTTAAATAAACCTTCGCCTCCGGCTCGTGAATGCCCATCTTCTGGGAAAGCCTCATCAAAACCTCATAGTCCGCAATCGATATATCGCGGAAAACTTTTTCCATGTGATTAGAGTCAATGGAATATCTCAGACGGATCATCCGGTTCGCCAGAATCATCAGTTCTTCTTTTTTCAAAGTATCTGCCATCGCGGTCGTCCTCCTTCTTCAAAATATTATTTATTATTATATATATGCTGGCATACAAATATAGAAAACCTATGTACACAACCTAAAAATTTTATTAAAAAAAGCTCCAAAGGGGATACCTGCGGCGTCCCCCTTGAAGCCGTTCACTCCGGATCAGTCCGATCAGAAATCCGTGAAATTCTTCTCTTTTCTCTTCTCAAGGAAAGCAGTCATGCCCTCCGTCTTGTCATGGGTGGAGCAGGTCAGCCCGAAGAGATTTGCCTCGTACTCAACCGCGTTCCTGATATCCATGTCATAGCCGTTGTTGATCGCCGCCTTCGCCAGAGATACCGCATAGCTCGCGTTGCGCGCGATCTTGCCGGCCATCTTCTTCGCAGTCGCCATCAGCTCATCCTGCGGAACAACCTTGTTCACCAGACCGATGCGATATGCCTCCTGCGCATCGATATTCGAGCAGGTGAAAATGATCTCCTTCGCGCGGCCCATGCCGACCAGCCGTGCCAGCCTCTGGGTACCGCCGAAGCCCGGAATGATGCCGAGCCCCGTCTCCGGCTGTCCGAAGAGGGCGTTCTCAGACGCGATACGGATATCACAGGCCATGGAAATCTCGCATCCGCCGCCCAGCGCGAAGCCGTTGACCGCGGCAATGGTCACCTGACGCATATTCTGCAGTTTAAAGAAAGGATCCGATGCGCGCATACCGAATGCACGTCCGTCCGCTCCGCTGAAGTTCACCATCTCGGAGATGTCTGCCCCCGCGACGAAGGACTTCTCACCGGCTCCGGTCAGAATCACAACCTTGATCTCGCTGTTGGCCTCGATCTCCCCGAGCACCTCATTCAGCTCGGTTAAGGTCTCGCTGTTTAAAGCATTCAGAGCCTTCGGGCGGTTGATTGTGAGAACGGCGACAGGGCCTTCCACTTCCAATAACAAATTATTCATGTTCTTTACCTCCTGAGTCTTTGATTCCGTTTTCAAAAATCACTGGAAACATTATACAACAGTCTCGTTAAAAAATAAACAGTTTTTTCTCCACAATTTGTCCGCGGCAAAATAAGAAAAAAGCTGACATCATTTTTCTGCTGTGCTATACCCTGACTTTTGCAGGAGAATAGAGTGAAAAATGCCCTCAACCTCAGTATTTTGGTGTGCTTCCCGTCAAGTAGACAATTAAAAAAATAAAAAGTTTTTCCTGCCCGGTTTATGCTGGGCAGTTTTTATGCCGCATCCAACAGTTTTATTTTATGATATTCTGAAGGGGTC